>DASRZG010000581.1:0-4375 GCA_035686585.1 Phycisphaerae bacterium | reverse complement strand
TCAACGGGCCCGTCGACGACCTGACCGTCGAGAGCCTCGCCGCCTGCTGCCGGATGATGCGCCGGCGCGGCGTGGTGGCGGTGCTGGCGACGCTGATCACCGACGAGCCGGAGGTGATGCAACTACATCATGCGCCAGCTCGCCGACGACCGGCTGGCGGCGGGGTTCATTCCGGACGGGCACCACCTGCCGTTTCCCGCGCTGAAGAACTTCATTCGCGCCAAGCAGCCCGCCCGCCGCTTCCTGGTGACCGACGCGGTCCTGTGCGCGGACATGCCCCCGGGCGAGTACGTGGAGGGGGACGCCCGCTGGACGCTGGGGCCGGATGGGGCCGTCCGCCTGCCGGGGACGCCGTTCCTGGCCGGTTCGGCCCTGACGCTGGATATGGGCGTGCTCAACGCGGCCGCCCACGCCGACGTGACCTTCCGCCAGGCGTGGGAGATGGCCTCGACTCGCCCGGCCGCGTTGGCCGGACTGGAAGAGCCGGAACGGATCAAGGTGGATGTGACCGACGCGGGGTTTGCCGTCACTTCGTGACGTGGAGTCCGAAGACGTAGTCCCGCGAGCAACGCAGTTGCTGTACCTGTTTAGCCGGACCCGGGTGCCCCGGACACGCTTGCCCCGTCGGGGCGGAGCTTGTCCGGCTCGGTTCGTCGGGGGGCGGGCCGGACAAGCAAACGACGGCTTGTCCGGGGCACCCTGGGTTAGCACCGTACCTGGAGAGGAATACGACCTCGCTAAACACGTACCAGTTGCTCGCGGAACGGACGGGGCGCGAGCAGCTCCACGCCCGACGATCCCGTCCCCGTGGCGAGAACCCCCCGTCCCTGCAATCGCCTCGCCTGCCTTCCGCGAGCAACGGAGTTGCTCGCCCTACGTTTCCGAACTGAAAAAAGAACACCCCCGGCCTCCCGACCGGGGGTGTCTGTCTGATTGCTACGTAGTTGGGGTTTTTGCTACGGGTGCAGCTTGCTTACCGCTTCTTGCGGAGCAGGACACCCAGGCCGCCGAGGGTCAGCAGCACCATCGTGGCGGGCTCGGGGACCTCGACCAGCCGGAGCATGGCGCCTGTGCTCCACTGCGTCCGGGTGGCGATGGCGGCGTTCTCTTCGGCGCCGGGGCCGTCCCAGTGGCCGAACATCCGAAGCCCACGGCAGTTGGGCTCATTGATCAGGTGCATCACCAGGGGCATGTCCAGCGTGATCTCGTTGTCGCCGTCCTGAACCAGCACCCCCGCATCATAGATCCGGCTCCGCCAGCCAACGTAGGTCGTGCTGTTGAGGTAGGCCGAGGGCAGGTTCCAGAACGTCACCTGGGCTCCGGTGGCGGTGACCCAAGGCACGCCCACAGCGGCATTGTCATTGGAAGCGCCGAGGGTGGAAATACCCCTGTCGTTGGTGCCTTCGATCCAGTCCGTCTGGCTGTCCAACGTCTCGACGGACGTGGTCTTGACGGTGCTCTGGTACCCGTTGCCGACGGAAAGCAGGCGGACCTCAAGCCAGTTGCCCGGGGCGGAGGGTACGAAGTTATCCATCGCGTCCTTGAGGAGCTGAAGGTTGTCGTACGAGTAATCGCAGTAGTACGTGCCTTCCTGCTGGCCCTTGCCGACGCGCCACGAGTTGGTGCCGCCGGCGTTCCAGTTCGTCTCGCCGCTGTAGTTGACGTTGAAGTTGTCCCGGTCGGGATGGATCACCATGATCTCGGTCTCGGCCGGCGCCAGCGAAACTGCAAACCCCAACACAGCAAGCAACATGAGAATTCGTGCCATTTCCTAACCTCCTACAAGTAGAGTGTGCCTTTCCTACGAGGTGACAGTACCATCCTGCCTCCACACTGCAAACAAGAACTACTGACCCTGATCTGTCGGCTCAATCCTGCACCCGCTAATATACCACGGAATCCAATAGCGTCAAGAGGGAATTTGCGGTCTTTGCCATCATTTCCCGGGCCTTTGGGGCGCGCGAAACGGCGGGATGGCCCGGGCCGGTGGACGGGAAAACGCCGGCGGGTCCTCAGGAACCTATCGGACTGGGGCCCTTGCCTTTGCGTAGGGCCGGGGCCAGGCCCGTCGCGTCCGCGCCGAGCTCCTCGGCCAGCCGCAGGATCGCCTCGGCGTCGGCGCCGAAGTGAATTGTGTCCTCGGCCGTCACGGAAATTCCCGCCAGAATCGCCCCCAGGTCCAGCGCCGTCGCCAGCGGACGCTCCGCCAGGTGCGACCGCCCCGGGCGGTCCGGCAGGATGAACGGCAGATCGGCCGCCTCCGCCACGATCAGCGCCGCCAGCGTCGCGTCGCCCGCGCCGGCCGTGTTGACCGGCTCGACCGCGGCGGCGGGCGTCCGCTCGATCCGCCCCCCCTCCCAGCCGACCGCCCCGGCCGCCCCCGCCGTCACGCACAGCCGGATGCTTGGATTGCCCCGCCCAAGCCGCCTGCCCGCCTCCTCGGCCAGCGCCACCGGGTCCTCGCCCGGGTCCATCCCCGCGATGGCGGCGGCCTCGTCGCGGTTGACGCTCAGGATGTCCACCATCGCCAACAGGCCATCCGCCATCGCGCCGGCCACGTCCGCCGTGTTCAGCGCCGCCGCCGTCGGCCAGCGGCGCTGCCGGGCCAGCTCCAGCAGCCGGCGGCGCGCCGGCAGCGGGACCTCCGGCGCCGCCAGGGCCACCCCGCCCGTCTCCGGCATGGCCTCGACGGCACGCTCGACATCCTCCGGCGTCAGGCGGGCGCACGCGCTGTCGGCGGTGGTCACGTTGCCCCCGTCGCCGTCGGGGTAGATGAAGCAGGTGCTGAACATCGTCGGCGCCTCGGGCGTCGCGGCCACAAACCGCGTGTCCATCCCCGCCTCGGCCATCAGCGCCAGCATCCTCCGCCCCGGCTCGTCGTCTCCGACCTTGCCGACCGGCACCACGGCAAACCCCTGCCTCCCCCGGCCGGTCAGCACGGCCACGTAATGGGCGATGATGTGCAGCTTGCAGAAGTCCCGCCGCGGGAGGATCCTCCCCGCCCGGCTCTCATTCCGCCCCAGCGTCCGGTTGCCCTCCAGCGCCCAGAACGTCCCCGTGCCAATCCCGCCGACGCCGACAAGAAAGCGATAGTCTGTGTCAGGCTTCATTTGTCCATCCCGTCAGTCCTCAACCATTTCCATTGCGGATTTCGAATTGCGGATTGCGGATTTGAGAAGAAACAACAGAACAGGAAACCACGCCCGCCCTGCCGGCTCTGCCTGCTTCTTCTGCTGTTCAATCCGCAATCCGAAATCTGCAATCCGCAATCAAAACAGCTCCCACTCCGGATGCTCCGCCAGCGGGTGGCCGGCCGTGGCGGCCGTGGCGGTCAGCATCGCGTCGGGGTGGTTCTGCAGCAGCGTCATGGGGTATTCCGGCGTCACCGGCCCGAACAGGGCCACGCGCAGGGCCGTCTGCTTCCACGCCCCGGTGTCGGAGAACAGGCGGACCTTTTTGGCCTTGAGGCACTCTCGCAGCCCGAGCGTCACGGACATCGGCGGGACGAACTGATATGCCGCTCCGAACGTCCGTTGGGCCAGGGCGATCACCGTGTCGGGGTTGTTGTACTGCACGCGGGCGGTGGACGCGGCCAGCTCCTCGACGCCGAGGGGGCTGTAGATGTCCCGCCGCGCCTGGTTGTAGGCGATGTGCCCGTCCTGGCCCCAGCCGCCGAGGGTGATGTCGATGTCGGTGTCCGCGATCCGCCCGGCGATCTCGTCGACGTTGTCGGGCCTCAGCCAGTGGCGCCGATCGGCCGGGACGTTCAGTGCCGGGTCGATCCCTCCATAAAAGACCTTCTCCATCGTCGAGCGGAAGTTGTACGGATGCCCGGGCGGCAGCAGCCTCCCCTGCCAGTCGAGGCACTCGTCCATGTGGAAGACGGTCAGGCCCTTGAGGCTGACCCGTTCGGCGTTGACGATCCGCGTCCAGGGCTCGTACCACGCCATCGGCCCGCACGGCACGATCGCCGCCGCCTCCCTGCCGGCGGCGCTGGCCGAACGGACGACGTCGATCAGCTCCCGCGCCATCACCTCGCCCATCTCGGCCGAGTCCGCCACCAGCCGCAGCGGCACCTTCAACTCCGGATGCCCCAGGAGCTTCTCGACCGGCACGCTGCACCACCGGCGAAGCTCCCGCAGCGTATAGTCTCGCGGCACGTTGTGTCTCCTGAATTCGGACGCTCAAGCGAGTGGGCCGCAGCCGTCTCCGCCTGTCGGCTTCGCCGTGCCGCGGAGGCGCAGAGATCGCAGAGGCCGGGAAGGCTTGAGGGCTCCGGCCCCCGGGGCCTGACCGATAGTACAGAGCCCCTTCTCGACACGTCAATGCGCCAATCCCTCCTACCGGGGCGTCGGGCGGGCGGCGCACCCCCCCA
>DASRZG010000580.1:0-12970 GCA_035686585.1 Phycisphaerae bacterium | reverse complement strand
TCTCGGTCAGGAAGATGTCCTGGACCACCAGGAACTCCAGCGTTTTCAACGCCCGCTCGACGTGGTTGACGTCCGGGTCCGACATCATGGGGTTCTCGCCCATCAGCACCAGGGCCTTGATCGTGCCGGCCTCGGCGGCGTGGATCATCTCGACCACCGTCAGCCCCGGCTCGCCCGGCAGCGTCACGCCCCAGGCCTGCTCGAACTTGCCCCGGCTGGCGGGGTCGTCCACGCGCTGATAGCCCGGCAGGACGTTGGGCAAAGCGGCCATGTCGCAGGCGCCCTGGACGTTGTTCTGCCCGCGAAGGGGGTTCACCCCGGCGCCAGGCTTGCCGACGTTGCCGGTCAGCATCGCCAGGTTCGCCAGCGACAGGACGTTGTCGGTGCCGGTGATGTGCTGGGTGATGCCCATCGAGTAGACGATCGAAGCCGCCGGCGCTTTGGCGTACATCCGCGCCGCCTCGGCGATGTCGGCGGCGGGGACGCCGGTGATCTTCTCAGCCAGCTCCAGCGTGTACGGCTCGACCGCCCGCCGTAGGTCCTCGAACCCCTCGGTCCGCTCGGCAATGAAGGCCTCGTCGGCGAGGCCCTCGTGCAGGATGACCCGCATCATCGCGTTGATCAGGGCGACGTCCGTGCCGCCCCGCTGCTGCAGGTGCAGGCAGGCCGCCTCGGCCAGCTCAATCCGGCGCGGGTCGGCGACGATCAGCTTGATGCCGCGCTGCAGGACCGCCCGCTTGATGGCCGAACCGATCACGGGATGGCAGTCGGTGGTGTTCGAGCCGATCACGAAGACGCAGTCGGTGACGTCGAAGTCCTCGATGGAGTTGGTCATGGCCCCGCTGCCGAAGGCCTTGGCCAGCCCCGCGACGGTGGAGGCGTGGCACAGGCGGGCGCAGTGGTCGACGTTGTTGGTGCCGACCGCCGCCCGCAGGAGCTTCTGCAGCAGGTAGTTCTCCTCGTTGGTGCACTTGGCCGAGGCCAGCCCGCCGATCGCGTCGGGTCCGTGGGCGGCCTTGATCTCCGCCAGCTTGGCCGCGACCAGGTTCAGCGCCTCGTCCCAGGTAGCCGGGAGAAGCTTGCCCTCGCGGCGGATGAGCGGGTCGGTGAGCCGGTCGGGGCTGTTGACGTAGTCGAAGCCGAACCGGCCCTTCACGCACAGCATGCCGGCGTTGATCCCCCGCTGGGGCCGGGCGGTGACCTGCGTGATCCGCCCCTCGTGGACGTGGAGGTCCAGCGTGCAGCCCACGCCGCAGTAGGGGCAGGTGGTCTCGACGCGCTTGCCCTCCCAGGCCCTGCCTTTGCCCTGGGCGTCGGCGGAGTACATCGCCCCGGTAGGGCAGACGTCGATGCAGTTGCCGCAGTCCACGCAGTCGGATTGGTTGTGGGGCAGGTCGGGCGGCAGGGCGATCCGCGTCTCAAATCCTCGCCCGCTGAAGTCGATCGCCCCGGAGGCCTGGACGTGGTGGCACACCTGCACGCACCGCCCGCAGAGGATGCACTTGCTGCGGTCGTACGCGATGGCCGGGCCGTCCTGCACCGGCCCCGGCGAGACGCGCTCGCCCGGGAAGGGCGATTCCTTCACGCCCAACTCGTAGGCGTATCTCTGCAGCGCGCACGCCCCGGCCTTCTCGCAGGTCAGGCAGTCGTGGGGATGGTCCGACAGCAGCAGGCCGATCACGGTCCGGCGGGCCTGCCGTACCCTTTCGGTGTTGGTGCGGACGACCATTCCCTCGCTGACCGGGTGCGTGCAGGAGGCGACCAGCGACCGGGCGCCCTCGACCTCGACCAGGCACAGTCGGCAGGCGCCGGTCGGTGCCAGCGGCAGGTCGGGGTCATAGCAGAGGTGGGGGATGTCGATGCCGGCGGACAGCGCCGCATTCAGGACGCTGGTGCCCGCCGAGGCGGTCACCTGCATCCCGTCGATCGTCAGCGAGACATCCTGGGGCATTCGGTCAGCCCTTCCCTTGTCTGCTCATTCCAGGTCGCAACGGAGGCACCGGCGGGCCTCGCACCGCGCCGCCTCCACAGTGTATTCCTTGAGGACCTCCTCGAAGCTCTGCCGCCGGCGCTGCGGCGGAATGGCCTCGGGATGCTGCCGCGGCAGCTCGGCGGCGGACTCGTCCGGCTTGCGCCGGGAGGCGAACCCGGCCGTGATGGGCAGCTCGCCCTTGCCGCCGAGGAAGCGGTCGATCGCCTGGGCGGCGCGCTGTCCGGCCGCGACGGCCTGGACGATCGTCGCCGGGCCGGTGACCACGTCCCCGCCGGCGAAGACGTCGCTGGCGCCCGATCGCTGCGTGACGGGGTGGGTCTCGATCCGCCCGCGGGTGATGACCAGCTCGCCGTCGGGGGTGACGAAATCCAGCTCCGAGGCCTGCCCGATGGCGAGGATCACGTGATCCGTCCGGACCACCTCCTCCGCGCCGGTCGGCACGGGCCGGCGGCGCCCGCCCTCGTCCGCCGGGCCCAGCTTCATCAAGGCGCACCGGACAGCGGACACCCGCCCCTCGCCGAGGATCTCGATGGGGGCCACGAGCGGATGCAGGCGTACTCCCTCCATTATGGCTTCCTCAATCTCCTGGGGCAGCGCCGGCATCTCCTGGCGGGTGCGCCGGTAGAGGATCGTCACCGGCTCGGCGCCCAGGCGCAGCGCCGTCCGGGCCGCGTCGATGGCGGCGTTGCCCCCGCCGATCACGACGGCGGCCCCGGCCATCTCCGTCAAGAGCCCCGTGGAGACCTCGCGGAGGAAGCGCAGGGCGTCCCACACGCCCGGCAGGTCCTCGCCCTCCAGGCCGGGCGTCATGCCCTTGTGCGCGCCGACGGCCACGAAGATCGCGTCGAACCCGGCGTGGCGGAGTTCCTGGAGGGACTCGATCTTCCGGCCCGTGCGGATCTCGACGCCGGCGTCGCGGATGTAGTCGATGTCGCGCGCAACGGCCTCGCGGGGCAGGCGGTAATCGGGGATGCCCACCCGCAGGACCCCGCCGGCGACGTCCATCGCCTCGAAGACCGTGACCTCCCTGCCCATCAGGGCCAGGAAGTACCCCGCCGACAGCCCCGCGGGCCCCGAGCCGATGACGGCCACCTTTCCCGAACGGGGCCCGTGCCATCGCAGGGCGGGGCTGACCGTGGTGTCGGTGACCTGCTCGGTGGCGAACCGCTTGAGGTTCCGTATGCCGACCGGCTCGTCGATGTCCCCCCGGCGGCAGAACCGTTCGCAGGGGTGGTCGCAGGCCCGCCCGCAGACGCTGGCGAAGGGATTGCGGCGCCGGATCACGTCGAGGGCCTCGGCCAACCGCCCTTCCGAGATCAAGGCCACGTACTCGGGGATGTTCACGTGGGCCGGGCAGGCGCTGGAGCAGGTGGTCGTGATCAGCGCCTCGCAGGAGTGGGCGGGGCAGCGCTTCTCGACGATGTGAGCCTCGTACTCGTGGCGGAAGAACCGGATGGTGGACAGGACGGGGTTGGGCGCCGTCTGCCCCAGCCCGCACAGCGACGCGTCGCGGATCATCTCCCCCAGCGCGACCAGCCGGTCGATGTCCTCCAGCTCGCCCTGTCCGTTGGTGATGCGGGTGAGGATCTCGAGCATGCGCCTGGTGCCGACGCGGCAGGGAACGCACTTGCCGCACGACTCCGCCTGCACGAACTCCGTGAAGAAGCGGGCGATGTCCACCATGCAGGTGGCTTCGTCCATGACGATCAAGCCGCCCGAACCCATGATGGCGCCGATCTCGCGGAGGGAGTCGTAGTCGATGGGCCGGTCCAGGTACTGGGCGGGAACGCATCCGCCGGAGGGCCCGCCCATCTGGACGGCCTTGAACTTCCGCCCCCGCGGGATGCCCCCGCCGATGTCGAAGACGATCTCCCGCAGCGTGGCCCCCATGGGCACCTCCACCAGGCCCGTGTTGGCCACCTTGCCCGCCAGGGCGAAGATCTTGGTGCCCTTGGACCGCTTCGTGCCGACCGCCGCGTAGGCGTCGGGCCCGGCGGCGATGATCCGCGGGACGTTGGCCCAGGTCTCGACGTTGTTGATGTTGGTGGGCTTGCCGTACAGGCCCTCGACGGCGGGGAACGGCGGCCGGGACCGCGGCATGGGCCGGCGCCCCTCGATCGAGGCGATCAGCGACGTCTCCTCGCCGCAGACGAACGACCCGGCCCCCTGGCGGATCTCGATCTCGAAGTCCAGCCCGCTGCCGAGGATGTCCTCGCCCAGCAGCCCCCGTTGCCGCGCCTGGGCCAGCGCGGCGGCGGTATGCTCGATGGCGATGGGGTACTCCGCCCGGACGTAGATGGTGCCTCGGGCGGCGCCGATGGCGTAGGCGCCGATCAGCATCCCCTCGATCACCAGGTGCGGGTCGCCTTCCAGGAGGGCGCGGTCCATGAAGGCCCCGGGGTCGCCCTCGTCGGCGTTGCAGATGACGTACTTGGGCTCGCCGGCGGCGGCGCGGGCCAACTGCCACTTCCGCCCGGTCGGAAAGCCCGCTCCGCCCCGGCCTCGCAGGCCCGACGCCGTCACCTGCTCGATGACGTCCTCCGGCGGCATCCCGGACAGGACCGTCGCCAGCGAGGCGTAGGCCCCCGCCTGGAGGGCGTCGTCGAGGCTCGTGGGGTCGATCCGGCCGCAGTTGGCCAGGACGCGGCGGTCCTGGTGCCGGTAGAAGGGGATGTCCTCGCGGTGCGGCACGGGCCCGTCGGCGCCCTGCCAGCAGAGGCGGTCGAGCACCTCGCCACGGCGGACCGTTCGCTCGACGATCTCGGCGGCATCCCCGACCGTCACGCCCCGGTAGAAGAGACCGGCGGGTTGGACCGCCACCGCCACCGCCCCGGCGCACATTCCCAGACAGCCCGTCCTTACGACCCGGACCGTCTCGCCCAGGCCGGCTTCGGCGATGGCGTCTTCGAGCGCCTGGCAGACCCGCAGGGCGCCGCGGGCGCGGCAGCCGGTCGAGCAGACGCGGATATCCATCTCCGCCGCCGGCCGGGCCGCCAGGTCGTCCCGGAGCCGCTGGAGGTCGTCGATCGTCTTGAGCGGGGCGGTCATTCGCCGGTTCCGTAGTTGGCCAGGATGGTCTGGACGCTCTCGGGCGTGAGATTGCCGAAGTACTCGCCGTCGATCATCATCACCGGCCCCAGAAAGCACGTGCCCAGGCAGGCGACGGTCTCGAGGCAGAACTCCAGGTCGGGCGTGGACTGCCCCTCCGTGATCCCCAGCGTCCGCTCGATGGCCGACAGCACCTTGGTCGCGCCCCGGACGTGGCAGGCCGTGCCGCGGCAGGCGCGGACGGTGTGCCGGCCTCGCGGGGCCGTGTGGAAGTTGGCGTAGAAGCTCACCACGCCGTAGATCCGGCTCAGGGGCGTCCGCGTCCGCCGCGCGATCTCCCGCAGCACCGGCGCCGGCAGGTAGCCCCAGCGCTGCTGGACCGACTGGAGCATGCCCATCAGCTCCACCCCGGCCAGCTCGTCCAGCAACGAACCGATCTGCTCCGGCGTCGGCTCGGGGATCTCGGAAGCGGGCGTTGTGTCATGGCTTTGCGTCATGGGAACTTCGTCCGTGGCACGGGCCTTTGCCCGCTGTCCTGACCGGGATCGTAGCAGATGAACGGCCGGGCGAGGAAGCATAGCGGCACCGAAGCAACGATGGCAAGAACAACAGCGGCGCCAAAAGGCCAAGCCGGCCGGCCGGGCGGCGGGCGTGATGGCGGCCCTGGGCAAGCTGGGAGGGCGCGATTGCTTGACCGGGGGGTGGGGCGGGTTCTACTCTCATTGTGACAAGGCTCGATGGGAGTCGATGCGATGACAGAAGAGCAGTTGCGACAGGCCGTGCGATCCAAGGTGGTCGAGGGGCGGGTGACCTGCAAGGTGCTGTTGGAGATGGCGGCCGAAACGGGCGCCCCGCCGGCGGAGATCGGCAGGATGTGCAACGAGTTGGGCATCAAGATCAGGGAATGCCAGTTGGGCTGCTTCCGATAGCCCGGCCGGCCCATGGTTATGGACGTTGTCGAGGACTATCCGATCCGCCGGTTCGACGCGGGCGCCCCGGAGGCGGCCGGCGACAAGGTCGTCGCCGAGGCGCGGGTCGAGCTGGACGTCAACGACGGGCAGTTCCGCCTGGCGATGCTCTGCCTGCCGCGGGAGCTGGACGCGCTGGCGGTGGGCTTCCTGGCGGGGGAGGGCGCACTGCGGAGCCGGGCGGACCTGCGGGGCGTGGAGGTCGATCAGGCCGCCGGCAGGATTCGCGTCGTCGGCGACTTGGACGCCGACGCCCTGGAGGCGGTGACGCGCCGCTGGACGTGGGGCACCGGCTGCGGGGGCGGCGGGACGGGACGCGACATGGACGCGCCGGCGTACGCCGCGGTCGGCCCCGGCCTGGCCATCGGCGCCGGCAGGCTGGGCGAGCTGGCCGCGGAGTTCCAGGGCCGGGCGAAGCTGTGGGCCCAGACCGGCGGGGTCCACGCCTGCGCGTTGGCCTGGGCGGAGGGCATTATCTTCTATGCCGAGGACGTGGGTCGGCACAACGCCTTCGACAAGGTCATCGGCAGGGCCTTGCTGGACGGGGTGGACGTGACCGACAAGCTGATGCTGACGACGGGCCGGCTCTCGGCGGAGATCGTCTCCAAGGCCGTCGCCTGCCGCGTGCCGTTGCTGGCGTCGCGCTCGGCCGTGACGACCCTGTCCGCCTCGCTCGCCCGCCGGTTCGGCGTCACCCTGGTAGGCTTCCTCCGCGGCCGGCGGCTGAACGTCTACACGGGGTTTGAACGCGTCCTGGCGGATCCCGTTTAGCCGCGACCCGCAGGGGAGCGCGTTCCCCTTCGATTGGTGTATCTCCGCATCTCCGCGTGACGGATGCGACGAGCTCCCCTGCGGGTCGCTGCTAAACGTTTCCGCGCGGCAATCCGCAATCGTCAATCGACAATCGTCAATCGACAATCCTCACCCCTCCATCAGCCAGCGGTCGATCGCCTCGGCCACGTCTCGACCGGCCTGGATGCCGCGGACGACCAGGGAGGCGCCGGTGACGGTGTCGCCGGCGGAGAAGACGCCCTCGACGCTGGTCATGTGCCGATCGTCCACCTGCACGTTGCCGCGACCGTCCCGCTTCAGGTCCAGTTGCTCGACCAGGCCCGAATGGGCCACGTGGACGAAGCCCAACGCCAGCAGCACCAGCTCCGCGGCCAGCGTGAATTCCGAGCCCGGCACCTCCTTCGGTGCGTACCGCCCGTCCTGGCTGACCCACTCCACCGCCACACCCTCCAGGCCCTTGACGCGCCCGCCCTCGCCGGTGAAGCGTTTGGTCATCACCGACCACCGCCGGTCGCAGCCCTCCTCGTGGCTGGTGGAGGTCCGCAGGATCCGAGGCCACTGGGGCCAGGGGGTCTTCGGGTTGGCGCGGCGCGGGGGCTCGGGGAGGATTTCGAGCTGGTGCACCCGCCGGGCGTGCTGACGGATCGAAGTGCCCACGCAGTCGCTGCCGGTGTCCCCGCCGCCCAGCACGACCGCCGTCTTGCCCGCGGCGGAGAGGATCGGCCCGTCCACCGCCTCGCCGGCGTTCAGGCGGTTCTGCTGGGTCAGGAAGTCCATCGCGAAGTGGATGCCGTCGAGCTGGCGGCCCTCGATGGGCAGGTCTCGCGGCTGGCCCGCGCCCATCGTCAGGCAGATCGCGTCGAACATGCGCCGCAGGTAGCCGGGGGAGATGTCCTCGCCCGCGGCCACGCCGGTCTGGAATTCCACGCCCTCGGCCGATAGCTGCTCCAGGCGGCGGTCGATCAGGCGCTTGTCCAGCTTGAAGTCGGGGATGCCGTACCGCATCAGCCCGCCGGGCTTGCGGCCCTTCTCGAACACGACCACGCCGTGCCCGGCCCGGGCAAGCTGCTGAGCGGCCGCCAGCCCGGCGGGGCCCGAACCCACGATGGCCACGCGTTTGCCCGTCTTCCGCCGGGCGGGGCGGGGCTGGACCCAACCCTCCGCCCAGGCCCGTTCGGCCACCCGGCACTCGATGTGGCGGATCAGCACCGGATCGTCGTTGATGTTCAGCGTGCAGGAGGCTTCGCACAGGGCGGGGCAGATCCGGCCCGTGATCTCGGGGAAGTTGTTGGTGGCGTGCAGGACCTCGGCGGCCTCCCGCCACCGGCCCCGGTAGAGGAGGTCGTTGAACTCGGAGATCACGTTGCCCAGCGGGCAGCCCACCCCGTGGCAGAAGGGGATGCCGCAGTCCATGCACCGCGCCGCCTGCTGGCGGAGGGTTTCCTCGCTCAGGGGAAGGTCGACTTCCAGAAAGTCCCTGACCCGCTCGGCGACGGGGCGGTGGTCGACGTCCTTTCGCCGGTACTCGATGAACACGGTAGGTTTACCCATGGCCGAACACCTCCTCGGTGGCGGGGGTGAATTCGGTCTGCCGCTGCTCGCGGTCCTGGAGGCGCTGCAGGGCCTTGCGGTAGTCGATCGGCATGACCTTGACGAAGCGCCCGACCATCTCGCGCCACTGCCGCAGGATGCGCTGGGCCTGGGGGCTGCGGGTGCGGTTGTAGTGCTGCTCGATCAGCTCCCGCAGCACCTGCCGATCCTCCGGGCGCCAGACGGACTCCAGGTCCACCATGTCCAGGTTGCACAGCGTGTCGAAGAGCTGGTGCTCGTCCAGGACGTAGGCGGTCCCGCCGCTCATGCCGGCGGCGAAGTTCCGCCCGGTCCGGCCCAGGACCACCACGGTCCCGCCGGTCATGTACTCGCACCCGTGGTCGCCGACGCCCTCGACCACCGCCACCGCGCCGCTGTTGCGGACGGCGAACCGCTCGCCCGCCAGGCCGTTGATGAACACCTCGCCCCGCGTCGCCCCGTACAGCAGCGTGTTGCCCACGATGATGTTTTCGTGCGGGTCGAAGGGCGCCTCCGGGGGGGTCACCACCACGATCCGCCCGCCCGAGAGCCCCTTGCCCAGGTAGTCGTTGGCGTCGCCGGTCAGCTTCAGCGTCACCCCCGGCGCCAGGAAGGCCCCGAAGCTCTGCCCGGCGGAGCCGGTGAAGTTCAGCTCGATCGTCCCGTCCGGCAGCCCTTCGGACCCGCGGGCGGTGACGATCCGGTTGCTCAGGATCGCCCCGACCGTCCGGTGGACGTTGCGGATCGGCATCTCGATCGACACCTTCCGGCCCGTCTCGATCGCCCCGGCCACCTTTTCCAGCAGCGTCCAGTCCAGGTGCCCGGCCAGCGGATCGGACTGGGTCCGGACCCGCCGGATCGCTTGGCCGCCGGAGCTGTCCGGCGGGGCGAGGATGGCGGAGAAGTCCAGCCCGCGCGCCTTGTAGTGCTCGACCGCGCGGCGAGTGCGGAGGCGGTCCACCCGGCCGACCATTTCGTCGAAGGTGCGGAAGCCCAGCTCGGCCATGATGCGGCGGACCTCCTCGGCCACGAACAGCAGGTAGCGATGGAGGTGCTCCGGCTTGCCGGCGAAGCGCTTGCGCAGGTCGGGGTCCTGCGTGGCGATGCCCACCGGGCAGGTGCCGTGGTGGCATTTGCGCATCAGGACGCAGCCCAGGGCGACCAGGGCGCTGGTGCCGAACCCGAAGCGCTCGGCCCCCAGCAGGGCGCCGACGACCACGTCGCGCCCGGTCCGCAACTGCCCGTCCACCTGCACCAGGATGCGGTCGCGCAGGCCGTTGCGCACGAGCGTCTGCTGCGTCTCGGCCAGCCCCAGCTCCCACGGGATGCCGGCGTGCCGGATCGAGGACAGCGGGCTGGCGCCGGTGCCGCCGTCGTAGCCGCTGATGAGCACCTCGTCGGCGTTGCCCTTGGCCACGCCGGCGGCGACGGTGCCCACGCCCACCTCGCTGACCAGCTTGACCGATACGCCCACGCCCGGGTGGGAGCACTTGAGGTCGTAGATCAACTGGGCCAGGTCCTCGATGGAGTAGATGTCGTGGTGAGGCGGCGGGGAGATCAGCGACACCCCCGGCGTGGCGTGCCGCAGGCGGGCGATCTCCTCGGTCACCTTGTGTCCCGGCAGGTGCCCGCCCTCCCCCGGCTTGGCGCCCTGGGCCATCTTGATCTGCAGCATCCGGGCGTTGGCCAGGTATTCGCAGGTTACCCCGAAGCGGGCGCTGGCCACCTGCTTGATCCCGCAGTTGGACGAGTCGCCCCCGGCGGCCGGGGCGTACCGGGCGGGGTCCTCCCCGCCTTCGCCCGTGTTGCTCATCCCCCCCAGGCGGTTCATCGCCACCGCCATCGTCTCGTGCGCCTCCTTGCTGATCGACCCGTGGCTCATCGCGCCGGTGTAGAACCGCTTGACGATCTCGGCTGCCGGCTCGACCTCCTCCAGCGGCACCGGATCGCAGGGGGGCAGCTCGAACAGGCCTCGCAGCGTGCACAGCCCGCGGGACTGGTCGTTGACCGCGGCCGCGAAGCGATCGTACGCGGCCTGATCGTTCGCCCGCACGGCCTGTTGAAGCTGGGTGACCGTTTCCGGGTTCCACAGGTGGCGCTCGCCGTCGCGGCGGTACTGGTATTCGCCCCCGAAGTCCAGGTCGGCCCGCCCGCCGGCCCGCTCGGCGAAGGCATCGCGGTGGCGGGTGAGGGCCTCCTCGGCGATCTCGTCCAGCCCCACCCCGCCGATCCGGCTGGGGGTGCCCTTGAAGTAGGCGTCGATCACCTCCCGATCGATGCCCACGCACTCGAACACCTGGCCGCTGCGGTAGCTGCGCAGCGTCGAGATGCCCATCTTGGACATGGTCTTCAGCAGGCCCTTCTTGATCGCGGCAATGTAGTTGTCGACGACCTGCTCGGGCTCCATGTCGGCCGGAACCTGCCCGGTGCGGCGGAGCTCCTCCAGCGCCTCCAGGGCCAGGTACGGGTTGATGCAGTTGGCGCCGTACCCGCAGAGCAGGCAGAAGTGCATCACCTCCCGCGGCTCGCCGGACTCGACGCAGATGCCCACCTGCCCGCGAAGGCGCTTCTCCAGCAGCCCGTGGTGCAGCGCCCCCATCGCCAGCAGGGAGGGGATGGCGGCGTGGTCCGCGTCGGCGCCGCGGTCGGACAGGATCAGCAGGGAGGCGCCCTCGGCGATCGCGTGCTCGGCCGCGGCGACCATCTCCCCGAGCCCTCGCTTGAGGGCGCCGGCGGGGTCGGCGGCGGCGGCGTCGAACAGGGCGGGGACCGTGGCCACCTTGTAGTCGGCCCGCCGGGCCTGGCGGAGGCGGAGGACGTCCTCGTTGGTCAGAATGGGGTGGGGCAGCTTGAGCTGGCGGCAGTGCTCGGGGCTCTCGTCCAGCAGGTTCCGGCGCTTGCCCACGAAGGTCATCAGCGACATGACCAGCCCCTCGCGCAGGGGGTCGATGGGCGGATTGGTCACCTGGGCGAACAGTTGCTTGAAGTAGCCGAAGACGCTCTTGGGGCGACTCGACAGGACGGCCAGGGGCGTGTCGGTGCCCATCGAGCCCAGCGGCTCCTGGGCATTGACCGCCATGGGCGCCAGGATGGCCTTGAGCTCCTCGCGGGTGTACCCGAAGGCCCGCATCCGCTGGGCGATCGTGTCCGGGTCAGAGGCGGCGGGGCGGGCGGGGCTGAACAGTCCCCGCAGCTCGATGCGGTTCTGCTCCAGCCAGCGCCGGTAGGGGCTTTGGCGGGCGATCTTGCTCTTGATCTCGTTGTCCAGGACGATCCGGCCCTCGACGGTGTCGACCAGGAACATCCGCCCGGGCTGGAGGCGGCCTTTCTGGCTGATCTTGGCTGGGGGGAACTCCACCACGCCCACCTCGCTGGCCAGCACGACCAGCCCGTCGGTGGTGACCACGTATCGGCTGGGACGCAGACCGTTGCGGTCCAGCGTCCCGCCGACCAGCCTGCCGTCGGTGAAGACCATCGCCGCCGGGCCGTCCCAGGGCTCCATGATCGAGGCGTGGTATTCGTAGAAGGCCCGCTTGTCGATGCTGATGTGGTAGTGCGTCCCGAAGGCCTCGGGGATCATCATCATCATCGCGTGGGGCAGGCTCCTGCCGGCCCGGACGAGCAGCTCCAGGCAGTTGTCGAACTGGGCCGAGTCGCTCGCCCCGTCGGTCAGGACGGGGACGATGTCCGTCAGGTCGCCGCCCAGCAGCGGCGACGACATGGTCATCTCCCTCGCCCGCATGCGGTTGCGGTTGCCGCGGAGGGTGTTGATCTCGCCGTTGTGCGCCACCAGCCGCATCGGCTGGGCCAGCCGCCAGTTGGGGAAGGTGTTGGTGCTGTAACGCTGGTGGACGATGGCCAGGGCGGTCTCGGCCCGCTCGTCGGACAGGTCCGGGTAGTAGGCGAACAGTTGCGGGGCGAAGAACATCCCCTTGTAGCAGATGGTGCGGCAGGACATGGAGGGGATGTAGAAGTCCTCCGCGTCGTCGCCGAACCGGCTGGCGACCAGCCGCTCGGTGCGCCGTCGGGCGAGGAACAGCTTTCGTTCCAGCTCCTCCCCCGCCAGACCGGCACCGGCGACGAACACCTGCCGAATGACCGGCTCGGCCGCCCGCGCCAGCTCGCCCAGACAGTCGTTGCGGGTGGGCACGTCACGCCAGGTCAGCACGGCCATGCCGTAGTGCCGGACGGCCTCGGCCAGCACCCGCTCACACTGGCCCGCCAGGCGCGGCTCGCGCGGCAGGAAGACCATTCCCACGCCGTAGGTGTCGGGTTCGGGCAAGGCCGGCCCCAGCGCCTCGACCTCGGCGGCCAGCAGCGCGTGGGGGATCTGCAGCAGGATTCCCGCCCCGTCGCCGGTCGACTCGTCCGCCCCCGCTGCACCGCGGTGCTGGAGGTTCATCAGCACCTGCCGTCCGTAGGCGATGATGGCGTGCTCGCGGCGCCCGCTGATGTTCACCACCGCCCCGATGCCGCAGGCATCGTGCTCGAAGGCGGGATCATACAGGCCCGTGGGTTTGGGTTGCCGGTGCATGGTGGTTTCCGCTCTCGGTGATCTCCGATGTCGGGCCCGGTCGGCCCCGACTGGCGGAGCGTGCCG
>DASRZG010000579.1:0-2358 GCA_035686585.1 Phycisphaerae bacterium | reverse complement strand
GCGCGGCAAGCAGAACAACGGCGACCTGATGCTCATGCTCGCCTACCTGTTGACCCTCAACCCCTCCTGGGGCAGCGCCACCATCACCCTGCGGACCGTCGTCGGCGACGAGGCCTCCCGCGACGAGATGGCCGCCGGCCTCGACGAGCTGATCGCCTCCGTCCGCATCCGGGCCCGCGCCGAGGTCATGGTCAAACCCCCCGACCGGACCGTCCTGCAGGCCATGCACGAGGCCAGCCGGGACGCCGACCTGGTCTTCGCGGGCCTGCAGGTCCCCGCCGAAGGGGCCGAGACCGAGTACGCCGAACGCCTCGAAGAGATGGTCAAGGGCTTCCCCACCACCATCCTCGTCCGCAACAGCGGCGGCTTCGCGGGGAAGCTGATCTAGCGTTGCGTCGCTCGCGTTCCGACGGGGGGTCGGAAAAGCAACGACGCCGAACGGCAAGCCAACTCCCAGCGTCGGCTTGCCGTTCGGCGTCGTTGTTGTTCTCCACTATCCGGAGACAACGCGATCGACCACCAGTTGGCGGAACTCCGGCGACAGGGCGGCAAAGTAGGCGGTGAAGCCGGTGACGCGGACGATCAGGTCCGGATACGCCCACGGGTCGGCGTGGGCGGCCAGCAGCGTCTCCTTGTCGACGACGTTGACGTTGAACAGCGTCCCGCCGAGGTCAAAGTGGGTGCGGATCAGGGCGCACATGCTGCCAATGGCGTCGCCGTCCGAGGCGAAGCCCGGGTCCAGCTCCAGTTGCATGGGGCAGGTGTTGCCGTAGCCGGTCTGGACGGCGGCGATCCCGGCCGCCATGGCGGTGGGCGTGACCTCCCTCCCCCCGCCGCCCTGCGGATTGGCGCCGAAGCTGATGGGCTGGCCTCGCTTCCGCCCGTCCGGCGTCGCTCCCACCGGCCGGCCCATGACGATGGTCCGCGACCAGGAGAACCAGCCCGGGATCAGGTTCCGCCCGGCCGGGGTGGTCCGCTCCTTGATCAGCCGGGTCAGCAGCCGCGACACCCGGATCGCCCAGTCGTCGTCGCCGGGTCCGCCCTGGCCGTAGCGCCGGCTGGAGGCCATCATCGCCCGCACCCGGGCGCCCTCCGGGCCGGCGTAGTCGCCCCGCCGGTGGGTGACGATCTGCTCCCACGTGCACGCCCCCTCCTCCTCGATCCGCTGGGCGAGGGCGGCGAACGAGTCGGCCACGGTCGCCAGGCCCGCCCCGTCGATGCACAGGTTGTAGTACTCCACCCCGTCGCGGGTGACGTCCACGCCCTTCTCGATCGGGCCGTGGCAGAGCAGGTTGAGCATCAGCTCCGGCTCGTTGTCGGCCTGGTGGGCCAGGTGCAGATCGAACCCCTCCGCCAGACACGCCACCGCCCGCTGGAGGTGCTTTTCGTAGCGCCGCCAGAGCTCGTCCACCGACGGGGCGACGGTCGGATCCTCCACCATCTCCCAGAAGGCCACCTCGAAGACTTTAGCGCAATTGATTTTGACGAGGTCGTTCAGCGTGTATTCCCTGCCCGGAATCGCCATCCAATGACAGCCCACCGCGATCCGCTGCCGGGCCAGCTCGGCGGAATACCCGTTCCGCATGAAGCCCTCGACCAGGCCCTTGTCGCCGGCGAACCGCGGCCAGCCCTTGCGGTCCCGCATCAGATGGCCGACGGCCTGTCGGAAGAACCGCTCGTCCATCCCCTCGTGGACGCGGACGGTGAGGTTGTTGGCGATCCCCAGCCGATGGGCGGCCTCGAGGATGAGGTAGGAAACGCGGCTGGTCAGGTCCGACCCGTCGGGCGCGGGCCCGCCGAGCTGGTAGTAGTGCGTCTCGTTGAGCAGGAGGCACCCGATGAGGAAGATGGCGTCCTCGTCGTCGATCCGCCCGTCGGCCAGGTCCCGCTCGTAGTAGGGCCTCAGCAGCTCGTCGAGCTGCCCGCCGGCCCCGTCGCGGTTGTAGATCCGCGAGGCCATGTTGTACCACGCGATCCACTGGCACGCCTCGCGGAGCGTCCGGGGCGGGTGCTCGATCACCCATTCGTTGACCTCGGCCATCTCGGCGAGGTTGGCCTTCAGTTCCGGGCGGCTCTCGCCCTCGGCCGCGGCGTGGATGTCGGCGACGGTCCGGCGGATCCAGCCCTGCACGGCCAGGATCACCTTCTCCTCGGCGTCGAGAAAGGCCTGCTTGTCGGGCCCGTGGCGGGAGCGGCTTTGGCGGACCTTCTCCAGCAGCCCGCCCCAGCCCAGCTCCAGGCCGATGGCGTAATCGGGGCCGAAGTGGGAGCTGCCGCCGACGCCGGGGGTCAGGTCGTACATCTGCCACAGCGGCGCCAGGTGCGGGACGGGGAACTCCGGCGGCCAGCCCGCCGGGC
>DASRZG010000578.1:0-2264 GCA_035686585.1 Phycisphaerae bacterium | reverse complement strand
CGGCGAGCTGGGCCGCGACGGGTCGTCGATGCTGTACGGGGCCGGGCGGGAGCTGCGGCGGCTGGACCTGGCCGAGATGTCCGAGCGGGTGATCTACACCGTCCCGCCGGAATGGGCGGGCAACGGGGTGTACTACAGCGCCACCGCCGATCATTCCCGCGTGGTGTTGGCGGAGATGCACTCGGAGGACAAGATCCGCGCCAAGGAGGGCTGGGATGCGTTTCCCACCCAGTTTGAGGCCAGGCCGCGGTCCCGGCTGGTGGAGGTGGAGGCGGCCACGGGGACGGCGACGGTGATCCACGAGGACCGCTGCTGGATCGGCCATCCCAACTACAGGCCGGACGGGCGGACGGTGATGTTCTGCCACGAGGGGCCCTGGGAGCGGGTGGACGCGCGGGTGTGGTTCATTGATCCGGACGGGTCGAACCTTCGGGCCGGCAGGCAGCGCGACCCGGACCGGCCGGCGGGGGAGGGCACGGGCGAGCTGTGGGGGCATGAGTATTGGCTGGCGGATTCGGCCCGGGCGGCCTACATCTACTTCCCGCGCCGCTACGGCCAGGAGGCGGCCATCCGCCTGCTCGACCCGGAGACGCTGGTCGAGGAGGTGCTGATGGAGGTGAGCAGCTACAGCCACTTCATCTCCAACCGCGACAACACGAGGATCGTCGCCGACGGCCATCCGCCGCTGGCGGACGCGATCTTCCTGGTGGACGTGGCCGAGCGGGCCGAGCGGACGCTCTGCCGCCACGGCTCGAGCATGAAGCCCTGGATCGACCCCCGCACGGGCTCGCCCAGCACCCAGGAGGCCCACCCGCACCCGTGCTTCAGCCCCGACGGGCGGCGCGTGATCTACGCCAGCGATCTGCATGGAGCACCGTGTGTGTATGTGGTGGAGGTGGCGTAAGCACCAGAGGCAAATCCGAAGCACGAAAAACGAAATTCGAAACAAATTCGAAAAACGAAGCTCGAAAGAAGAAGCAGAAGCAATCCCAGCGCACAAGGGCTCACTTACCCAGAGTTCTTGGGCGCCCGCCCTTCCCGGCCGCGTAGCGGCCTTCGTCCTTAGCCCCGGGTGACCGGAGCGGAGCGGAGGGAGCCCGGGGAAAGGGCGATTTGACCCCTGGAGCCCCGGATGGGGCGATCGTGATTACGGGCGTCCCTCCGGGACTGGCGGACAATGGGGCGACCCTCTCCCAGGGCTTGGCCGCTATCGCGGCCTGCACCCTGGGCTAAGGACGATCAGCCCTACGGGCCTTCGGCTTCCTGGACCGGTGCGGACTTCCGGGTAAGGGTGAGGGCCTGGGCGGTCGTTTCTTCTTCTTGCTTCTTTCGTATTTGCTGTTTCGAATTTGTTTCGGATTTCGAGTTTCGTATTTCGGACTTCCCGCCCCTTGGCGAGAGAAGGAGTCGAACTATGTCCAGCAGCTATACCATGCACTCCCGTGATCTCCCGTTGGACGACACCTGGGACGTGATCGTGGCGGGGGGCGGGCCCAGCGGGTGCACGGCCGCGGCGGCGGCGGCGCGGGAGGGGGCGCGGACGCTGCTGATCGAGGCGGCGGGGGCGCTGGGCGGGATGGGGACGCTGGGACTGGTGCCGGCGTGGTGCCCGTTCTCGGACGGGGACAAGATCATCTACCGCGGCCTGGCGGAGAAGGTGTTCCGTGCGTGCACCGCCGGCGTGCCGCACGAGCCGGCCGGCAAGCTCGACTGGGTGGCGATCAACCCCGAGCTGCTCAAGCGGATCTACGACGAGCTGGTGACCGGGGCCGGGGCGGAGGTGCTGTTCCACACCGCCCTGGCGGCGGTGGAGGCGGCCGGGCGCGACGTGCGGACGCTGATCGTCGCCGGCAAGGCGGGCCTGTCCGCCCTGCGGGCGAAGGTGTACGTGGACTGCACCGGCGACGCCGACCTGGCCGTGTGGGCGGGGGCCGAGTGGGCCCAGGGCGATGAGGCCGGCGGCCTCCAGCCGGCGTCGCATTGCTTCATCCTGTCCAACGTGGACGGCGACGCCTACCGGGCGGGCCCGCGGCTCCGCGGGGTGTGGGAATGCGAGCCGGCGGCGGCGATGGCCCGCGACGAGCGGCTGCCGCTGATCCAGGACGTGCACTTCTGCAACAACCTGATCGGGCCCAACACGGTGGGCTTCAACGCCGGGCACCTCTGGGACGTGGACAACACCGACCCGGTGAGCCTCTCCCGGGGACTGATCGCCGGCAGGCAACTGGCCGCCCAGATGCGCGACGGGCTGGCCAGGTACATGC
>DASRZG010000577.1:0-5920 GCA_035686585.1 Phycisphaerae bacterium | reverse complement strand
CCCCACCGTCTGGAGCTGCCCACACAACGCGGCGAAAAGGCGGAAATTCTTACCGCATTCAGCCGAAGTGCGGTATAATCTGTGAAGCAGTATCCGGTTCGATAGCAGGTATGGTGCTCAGAGCTCGTCCGCCCGAAAGCTCGAAATCGAAACTGTGAGGACAAGCAGCTCTGTCTTGACAGGAGGAGGTAGCGGTATGATTCGTCAATTCTGTGTCGTCGTCATAGGCGTCGTTCTGGCGTGTGCATCGTATGGCTGGGCCATCCCGATCACGGTCGACGGGGTCATCGACGGCAACGACAGCTATGCCGCCACGCTCAGCGATGCCACCGGGGAGCCCGGCCTGGAAAGCAGCGACTGGGACATCAGCCAGGCCCACTTCGACCTGGACGCCAACTGGCTTTACATGGGCCTGGAGACCGTCGGCGGCTTCGACCGCAACGGCGGCAACACCAGCCTGTTCGGCACGACCTTGTTCCTCGGCCTGATTGACTCGACCGGCTCGCCCCACAGCTTCGGGCTGGTGACGACCGCCTCGTCGGTTCTGTTGAACGTGGACAACGTGATGCTGACCGAGAACGTGGATTACGTGGTGGGGATCGGATCGGCGCTGGAGTTGAAGCTGGACCGCAGCAGGATCCCGACGATCGGCTCGGACTTCGCGTTCCAGGCCCAGTTGGACGACAACGGCAGCGGCAGCGACGACCAGATCGCCGGGCAGGTGATCGGCGTGCCCGAGCCGGCGACGATGGCCCTGCTGGCGGTGGGCGGGGTGGCCCTCCTCCGGCGCAAGCGCTAGCCGCCGCGACAGGGCTTGCGGGGCGGTACCGCCGCAGCCCTTCCACTGACTTCGTCTCAATCCGAAAGACCGGCCATCCCGGTCTTTCGTTTTGCGCAGGGGGGATGTTCGCATAGGTCCTATGTAACTGTTTAGCGGGGCCCGGGTGCCACGGGCTGCTTGCAGCCCGTGGGGGAAGGGGAAGGATCGTTCGGCAGGCAGCCCGCCCCATGCCACACAGGCTGCAAGTCCCGATGTATCGGGATGGCACCCAAGCTAAGTGCCATGCCTGGAAACGGATACCATCTCGCTAAACAGGTACGGTCCTATAGGACCTATTGGACCTACCTATGCCGTCCACCGGCGCGGGACATTGGCGCCCCAACGGGGTTCAATAGCCGGCGGAGCGCCGGCCCGCGGCGCTGCGGCCAAGTGGAAAGGCGTGCGCATGCGGAAGAACCTCGGAGTCCGGACGGCGGCGGCGATGGCGGTGGTGGCGATGGCGGCGGCCGCCATGGCGGCGGGGCCGGCGGAGTGGATCGCGGCCGAGGTGGGGCAAAGGCCGGGGCTGGGGCTGGACGTGGGCTGCGGGGATGCGGCCCTGGCGATCGAGGTCGCGCAACGGACGAAGCTGATGATCCAGTGCGTCGACCCGGACGCCAAGGTGATCCAGGCCGCACGGGAGGCGATCGACCGGGCGGGCCTGTACGGGGTGCGGGCGGCCGCCGACGCGGCTCCCCTGGCAAAGCTGGACTACCCCGACCGCTGCGCGAGCCTGGTGATCTTCGGCGACGGGCTGGCCGACGGCCCGCGGGGCAGGGATTTCAAAGAGGTCCTCCGCGTGCTGAACCCCAACGGGATGGCGATCATCGGCCAAAGCGCCGCCGTGGCCGCCGGTGCCAGGGTGCCGCTGACGAAGGCGGCGCTGGAGGGGCAGCTCAAGGCGGCGGGGGTGGCCGGATACGAGATCATCGAGCGCGACGGCGTGTGGGCGAAGATCACCCGGCCGTTCGAGGCCGGCTGGGACGAGTGGACGCACCGCGCCCACGATCCGGCGGCCACGCACGCCAGCAACGACCAGATCAGCGGAACCGAGCTGAAGCTGCTGTGGGCGGCGACCCCCCAGCCGGCTTTGGCGTCGGCGCAGGTGCTGTTGGCCAACGGGAGGCTGATCGAGGTGGGTCGGGGCTACGGCGGACACGAGGAGTTCACGCCGTACATCCAGGCCTCCGACGCCTTCACGGGCGTCCGGCTGTGGGCAAAGATCGGCACCGAGGCGCTGGGCATCGACCGCCCGCTGCGGAACTACAGCCCGATCGAGCCGTGCAGCGACGCGGTGGCGGCGGGCGACCTGCTGTACGTGCTGGGCGGGGAGCGCTGCCACGTGCTGGACGCCGCGACGGGCGAGCAGCGCGCGGGGTGGCCGATCCCGGCCGAGGCGGGGGCGGGCGAGAAAGACATCTGGCTGTACATCAGCCGGGCGGGCGAGCGGATGTTCGGCGCCGCGGGCCCCTCGCCCAACCACCTGACGAGCGGCTTCAGCAGTTGGGGCGGGCCGCACTGGCGCGGGATCAGCAAGGCGGTCTTCGCGATCGACCCGGCCACGGGCAAGGCCGTGTGGACGAAGACGGGCGAGCTGGAGACCGCCTCGATCGTCGTCGGCGGCGGCCGGCTGTTCGTGATCGACACGGGCAAGACGATCCGCGCCCTCGACCCCGCCACGGGCGCCGAGGCCTGGTCGGCCGATACCGGGATCCCCGCCAAGGGCAAGGTGACCCACTGCGCGTACTTCGCCGGGAAGCTGTGGGTGATGTACGCGGCCGACGGGAACGTGTCGAGCCGGGCGCGGGACGGCGGGTGGAAGGCGGCGGTGTTCTCGGCCGCCGACGGGTCTCTGATCTCCCGGCCGCAGGCGGCCTCCGGGGGCGTTTCGAACATGACCTTCAGCGGCGACACCGCCTACATGGCCCCGCAGCACGGGTTGGGCCAGTTCACCGCCGTGGACACCGCCACGGGCCAGGTGGATCCCGCGCGGGCGCCGGGGCCGAGCCATTCCAAGTGCACGCCGATCCTCGCCACGCCGAACTGGCTGCTGTTCCGCCACGAGGCGGGCGGGGGCTTCACGTGGATCGACCGCAAGACGAAGCGGAGCTGGAAGTACGACCGCGTCCGCTGCTGCTGCCATTACCCGGGGCTTCCGGCCTACGGGCTTCTGTACGTGCAGGGCGCCGGGTGCAACTGCGCCCACCCGATGCGGGCGAACGTGGCGCTGATCCCCGGCGGGCGCCGGGGCGCCGCGCCGGCCGATGCCGCCGACCGGCTGGTCCGGGGCCCGGCCTACGGCTGGCAGAGCGCGGCGGGCGCCGAGGGCGTCTGGGCGAGCTGGCGGGCGGACGCGCGGCGCAGCGCCGTGACGGCCGAGGAACCCGCCGCGCCGCTGACGCGGGGGTGGGCGCGGGCGATGCCGGGTGAGGTCGCGCCGGTGGCGGCGGCGGAAGGGCTGGTCTTTACGGCCTCGACGGACCGGAAGGTCCGTGCGCTGGACGCCGCCACGGGGGAGGACCGCTGGCAGTACATCGCCGCCGGGGCGGTGCGGGTGGCGCCGTTCTACGCCGGGGGGCGGCTGTACGTCAGCGACGACGACGGGTGGGCGCACTGCCTGCGGGCGTCCGACGGGAAGCTCATCTGGAAGTTCCGCGCGGCGCTGGGATCGGAGCGCGTGGTGGGCTACGGGCGGTTCATGTCGGCCTGGCCCGCCAACAACGGCGTGCTGGTGCACGCCGGCGTGGCGTACCTGACGGCGGGGTTCTTCCCCCAGGAAGGCGGCTGCGTCTACGCCCTGGACGCCGGGACGGGCAAGCTGCTGTGGACGCGGGACAAGGCGGCGATGCGGGGCGGCCTGGAGTGCTTCGGCGGGGCCATGGCGATGGGCGATTCGGTCCTGTTCATCCCGACCGTCGGGGGGGCGCCGATCGGGGTGTACGTCAACGACCCCGGGCGCAAGCTGTTCAACCGGCTGGCGTGGCGCGGGGCGTTCTGCCCGACGGGGCAGTGGGTGATGACCATCGGCGACGAGGCCGTGGTCGGCTCGGCCGACCGGCAGTTCACGCACCACGTGGCCACCTTCACCGACCTCCGCCGGCGGCTTCCGGTGGTCACCGACGAGGCCGTCTACCTCCGCGACGGGCGGAGGCTTTCGGCGGAGAAACGCTCCGCCTACAAGGTCCACTTCAAGTCCGGGTGGCTGACGGCGGCCAAGGACGCCGGGCTGCAGAGGGTCACCCGCTCCAACGACCCGGCCGACGTGCTGTGGAAGGCGAAGGACAACGCCCAGACCGACGCGGTCATCCTGGCCGGGCGGACGCTGCTGTCGGCGTCGGCGGGGGAGGTCATCGCCACCGAGGCCGCCACCGGCAAGACGCTCTGGTCCGCCCCGATTGATGGCAAGGTCGCCGACCTGGCCTTCGCCGCCGGGAGGCTCGTGGCGGTCACCGAGGCCGGCCATGTGATCTGCTTCGCGGCCAAGTGAACAAAAGCGATCAGAGGCCGGTATATCCCTACCGGGACACTCGGGAATAGCCCCCGGCCCGCCGAGGGTGTTTACACGCCCCCGTGTAAACACCGCGAATATGTGATCTAAGTAATTGTATGCAAGTATCTTATGTCACTTTTTCGGCTGTTTACATTCGGCGGTTTTGTAAACAGCGCCCGTTATCGAGCCGTGGCGGGGACCGGTCGCCGGAGGCGGGGATGTGCTTGGGGACGCCGCCTGGGGCGTGCGGAACGGCGTGGCCCCGAACGCCCGTGGCGGCTGGGGCCCATCGATTTCAGAGCCATTTTAGTACTTGACGGATTCCAGTACCTGTGGTAGTGTGTCGGTCAAAGGAAGCCGTACTATTCTCCTCACTTGAGAGGTGAGACATCTCAATCGGTCGAATCAGTCGGCCAAGGGGACGCGTGATGAAAAGGTGGACAATCGCACTCATTGGGATCTTGGCGATGACGGGCATGGCCCAGGCCGTCATCATTGACCACTTCGACTACCTGGGGCCGACAAGCTCCTACACGAGCACGGTGCCGGCCCACCAGCCGCAGCTAAACCGCGCGGCGGTTGGCTGGTCGGGTCTGGCCCCTGTGGCCGGTGCCGGGCTGGGAACGGTGCCGCAGGACAAGCAGACCTACTGCATGATGACCAGTGCCGTCACCTTCAACATGGGCGACACGCTGGACGTCTGGGTCGAGCCGGGCAACTACGGCGGCGGCGGCGTGGCGGTCAAGTTCAACGACGGGACCACGGACGGCTACTACGTTGTGGCCTTGGGCAACCAGGGCGACAATCACGCCCTGATCGTGAAGACCTTCGATGGCCAAAGCAGCGGCGGGTCGCCGATTGCCTACACCACCGC
Source organism: Phycisphaerae bacterium (assembly GCA_035686585.1). Lineage (GTDB taxonomy): Bacteria > Planctomycetota > Phycisphaerae > SM23-33 > SM23-33 > DASRZG01. The sequence goes on along the minus strand of DASRZG010000577.1, from coordinate 736 downwards.
TGGCCAGATCGCCGGGCATTCGGCGATGTACCAAGGCGCGGGCTCCATAGCCGACGGCGAGTGGTACCACATGATCGTTTCGATCAATACCGTTGGTACGGACGTCGTCCTCGATGCGACGGTCAACTCGGGCACTCCCGGCGACGAGGCCTTAGTGGCCTCGACCCAGTACGTTGACGTCGGCTGGGCCGGGACGACGACGCTGAGCAACATCGGCCTCGCGGTTTCCGAGTGGAACAACATGGGCCCGGACTTCGACGAGTTCGGCTTCGTCCCCGAGCCGGCCAGCCTGGCCCTGCTGGGCCTCGGCGGCGCGGCCGTCCTGCTCCGCAAGCGCCGGTAAGCGAAAACCAAAGATGACTCATGCGGGCGCCCGGGGAGATAGCACCGGGCCTCCGCCGACAAGCCCCCTGCGGGTCCGCTCCGGACCCCCGGGGGGCTTTTCTTTACGCAGGGGCAGGGGGCATGAGTCGGCGGACAACAGACAGCGGGGAAGGAACCTCCCGGTCCTCACGGTTCCTTGTTTCTCCACGGGATATTCCGGGTTCACTGAAGTGACCCGGCCGGCCTGCGCAGACACGCCCAGGAACCCGCGAGGATCAGCAGCAGCGAGGCCGGTTCGGGGACGGTTCCGCCGTCAAGCCGGTCGCCGTAGTGATCGGCCAGGGCGGACAGGTCGGCGATGCCGACGTGGTGGTCCATGTTGAAGTCGCCCTGCGGCCAGAGCATCGAGTAG
>DASRZG010000576.1:0-6268 GCA_035686585.1 Phycisphaerae bacterium | reverse complement strand
CCGGACAAGCCAAACTGCGGCTTGTCCGGGGCACCCAACGGAACCTGCCGTTTTCATCCTCTGTGAGCGGGCGGAACGCCCATGACCAACCGGCCCGGCTCTTCCGCAATCCTGTTCGGATCTCTCCCCCTCACCCCTTCTCCGGCCAATACCGCTTGGTGACGATCTTCTCCTCGGTGAAGAACCGCACCGCGGCCTTGGCCTGGGTCTTCACGTCGGCGTACAGCGACGCCTTCATCCCCCCGAAGGGCAGGTACGCCGCCGGGGCGGGGATGCCCACGTTGATGCCGATCATCCCGCACCGCACCTCGATCTTGAACCGCCGCGCGAAGTACCCGCTCTGTGTGTAAATGCTCGCCCCGTTGCCGTACTCGTGATCGTTGATGATGCCGATCGCCTCCTCCAGCGTCCCCGCCTGGAGCATCACCACCACCGGGCCGAAGATTTCCGTCTTGTGGCAGACCATCCCCGGCTTCACGTCGGTCAGGATGGTCGGGGCGATGAAGTAGCCCTTCTCGCAGCCGGGGACGACCACGTCCCGCCCGTCCAGCGCCAGCGTCGCCCCCTCGGCCACGCCCTGGGCGATCAGGCCGAGGATCCGCTCCTTCGCGGCCGCCGAGATCACCGGGCCGACCACCACGTCCAGTCCGGCATGCGCCTCATCCAGCGGGTCGCCGACGGCGACGTCCCGGGCGGCCGCGATGAACTTCTCGCGGACGGTCCGGTACGTCTCCTCGCCCACGCAGACGATCGCCGAAGCGGCCATGCACCGCTGGCCCGCGCAGCCGAAGCAGGAGGTGATCATGTTCCGGACGCACTGGTCGATGTCGGCGTCGGGCATGACGACCAGGTGGTTCTTGGCGCTGCCCATGGCCTGGAACCGCTTGCCGCTTCGCGCGCAGGTCTCGGCCACGATGCGGCAGACCCGGCTGCTGCCGACCATCGAGACGCCCGCGACGTCGGGCGATTCCATCAGGGCGGCGGCGACGGCCTTGTCGCCGTTGACGAGGTTGAACACCCCCGCCGGCAGGGCCGTGCGACCGATCAGCTCGGCGATCTGCGCCATCGTGCACGGGACCTGCTCGGAGGGTTTCAGGACGAAGGTATTGCCCGCGGCCAGGGCGTAGGGCAGGAACCAGAACGGCACCATGGCGGGGAAGTTGAACGGCGCGATCATGCCGAACACGCCCACCGGCAGGCGGATCACCTCCCCGTCGATCCCGTCGGCCACGCCCACCAGGCCCTCACCCTGCTGGAGGATCGGCATGCCGCAGGCGACCTGGCAGTTCTCGACGCACCGCTTCATCTCCGCCCGGGCGTCGACCAGCGACTTGCCCATCTCGCTCACCAGCGTCCGGCCGATGCCCTCGGCGTGCTCGCGGAGCAGCCCGGTCAGCTCGAAGAGGATCTCGCACCGCTTGGCGACGGGCGTGGCCGCCCAGGCGGGAAAGGCCGCCTTGGCCGCGGCGATCGCCCTGCCGGCCTCGGCGGCCGGACTCAAGGGCACCCGGGCGATCACCTCGTCCGTCGAGGGATTGCGAACGTCCAGCGCCTCGCACGGCGGCGCGTCGACCCATTCACCGTTGATATAGTTCTGCAGCACACGAATGGACATGACGTCTGTCTCCAAGTCGAGGGCCTCCCGGAAGCTCTCCCTCCGGCGCCGGGGACATGATCGCACACTCGGGGCGCCGCCCGCAAGGGATTGGCGACGGACGTGGTACTCGTCGTTTAGCGGCGGCCGGCACGGCCGCCTAAGTCGCCGTACCGGCGACTGCTAAACAAACAACGGACTGACCCGATACATCCCCCCATTGCATCCAACACCTCCGCCGGATACCGTATCGCCCCGGAAGGAGAGGACACCCCATGAACGTTCCGGAACTGTACGACCGATACATGATCACCTCGATGGTGGGCGGGTTTGAGCCGGTGGTGGTGGACCGCGCCGCCGGGTGCACGTACACGGCCGCCGACGGCAAGGAATACCTCGACTGCTTCGCCGGCATCGCCGTCACCAACGCCGGGCACGGACATCCCAAGGTCCTCGCGGCTGCCAAGAGGCAGATCGACGAGCTGGTCCACTGCTGCACGTACGTCTACTACAGCCCGCGAGCGGCCGAGATGTGCAAGGCGCTCGCCGAGATCACCCCGGGCCGGCTCACCAAGAGCTTCCTGGCCAACAGCGGCGCCGAGGCCATCGAAGGCGCGATCCGCCTGGCCAAGCAGCACACCCAACGCCGCGAGCTGATCGCGCTGACCCACAGCTTCCACGGGCGGACCTACGCCACCCTCTCGATCACCGGCAACTGGGCGCGCAAGAAGGGCGCCGGGCCGTACATGCCGGGCGTGGCCTTCGCCCCCGCGCCGTACCCCTACCGCTGCCCGTTCGGCTCGACCACCCCCGAAGAGTGCGCCGCCCGGTCGGCGGAGCAGATCGAGGCCGTCCTCCGCTACCAGACCTGCGGCGACGTGGCCGCGTTCATCGCCGAGCCGGTCCTGGGCGAGGGAGGCATCATCGTCCCGCCTCTCAACTACTTCCGGCTTGTCAAGGAGATCCTCGACGCCCACGGCATCCTGTTCCTCTGCGACGAGGTGCAGAGCGGCTTCGGGCGGACGGGCAAGCTGTTCGCCATCGAGCACTACGGCGTCGAGCCGGACATCATGTGCATGGCCAAGGGCATCGCCGACGGCTTCCCGCTCAGCGCGTTCATCGCCACCGACGAGATCGCCGGCGCCTTCACACCCGGCGACCACCTGTCCACCTTCGGCGGCAGCCCCGTCAGTTGCGCCGCGGGCCTGGCCAACATCGAGGTGATGCGCGAGGAGGACCTGCCGGGCAAGGCGGCCGCCGCCGGCGAGCGGATCATGGCCCGGCTGCGGGCGTTCCAGGAAACGTGCGGCCTGATCGGCGAGGTCCGCGGGTTGGGCCTGATGATCGGCGTGGAGCTGGTCAGCGACCGCAAGGCCAAGACCCCCGCGGCCGCGCAGGCCAAGCAGGTCCGCCAGCTCGCCCGCGAAAACGGCGTGCTGTTCGGCGTGGGCGGGACGTTCGGCAACGTCGTCCGCATCCAGCCCCCGCTGGTGATCACCGACGCCGAGGCCGACCGCGCCTGCGACGTGCTGGAACGCGCCATAACTGACGCCGCTGAAACCGTATGAGTCCGCTGCAACAAGGGCTGCGTCCCTGTCCAGCGACGTGGTATTCGTTTGGTGGCATGCTAGTTACCCTGGGTGCCACAGGCTGCTTGCAGCCTGTGCGGGAAGGGGACGGGTGCCCGCCGAGCATCCGCCCCGTGCCCACACGGGCTGCAAGCAGCCCGTGGCACCCAGGTCTGAACACAAGGGCTTGCCGAAAGGGGGCTTCGCCGGTACAATCGACTCGATCCGAGTGAAGGAGGGCGTCGTATGAGCCGCGCCATTGCGTGTGGAATTGTATTGTGGCTTCTTGCCGCAACGCCGGGTCCTGTCTGGGCGGGAACCTGGAGCGTCTCCAGCGTCTCGCAGTTGAACAACGCCGTCAACAACAGCCACCCCGGCGATGAGATCGTCGTGGCGCCGGGCACGTACTACATCGGCGCGGAGCTGTGGATGGACACGGCCAACATCACGCTCCGCGGGGCGACGGGCAACCGCGACGACGTGGTGTTCATCGGCGGGGGCATGAACACCGACGCCGGGCCGCGGAACATCATCCACGTCGTCAACGACGACATCACCATCGAGGACCTGACCGTCTCGGAATGCTGGTGGAACGGCATCCAGCTCCACGGCGAGAACAACGTGGACCGGACGGTGATCCGCAACGTCAAGACCCTCAACATCGGCGAGCGTCACATCAAGGGCTCCAAGGGCAGCCTGAGCAACGCCATGTGGGACGTGGTCATCGAGGACTGCCTGTTTCAGCAGACCACGCCCCGGCTGCCGCGCCCCGGGCACTCGGTGGACCCGAACGACTACATCGGCGGCATCGACACGATGGTCGCCAAGAACTGGATCATCCGCGACAACGTCTTCGATTCCATCCAGGGCGCCACCGGCGGCGGGCGCGGGGCCATCTTCCTGTGGCAGGGAGTGGTGAACCCCACCGTCGAGAGGAACGTCATCATCGACTGCGACCGCGGCATCTGCTTCGGCAACCCGTACAACCCCGATAACCTCCACCAGGTCACCGGCGGGATCATCCGCAACAACTTCGTCACCCAGGGCGCCAGCCAGGCCATCGAGCTCGACCACACCGCCGACGTCACCGTCGCCAACAACACCTTCTACAGCCCCAACGCCTCCTACTCCAGGACCGTCCAGGTCTACGACCTCGGCGGCGGGACCACGACGACCGGGCTGGAGGTGGTCAATAACATCATCCGCGGCGGGATCTACGACAGCGCAGCCGGGACGTGGTCGGTGGCCTCCCTCCAGGCCGCCGGCAACATCGTGGATAACACCGGCTCGGTGATCCTGCCGGGCTGGTTCGTCGACGCCCTCGGCGGCGACCTGCACCTGACAGCCAACGCCCTGGCCGCCATCGACGCCGGCGTGATCCTGGCGGCGGTGCCCGAGGACATCGACGGCGACCTGCGAGGCCTGTACCCCGACATGGGCGCCGACGAGATCCCCGAGCCCGCGATGATCGCGCTGTTCCTGGTCGGCGCCGTCTTCCTGAGGCGCCGTCAGTTACCTAAAGCCCACGGATAGCAATCCGTGGGCTTTCGTCCCCGCACACACGACGGACCCTCTCTTCCGTCAGTGTTCGCCCCTTGTTCGGGTAACTGGTTGGTGGTATCATCCCCTCCCGCATGGACGTTGATGCCTTCCTCAACGAGATCCGCTCGTCGCCCGCCTATCGGGACCAGATCGTCCACGTCCATGAGACGGCGGCACGGGACGCCCAATACGCCCCGCCGGGAGCATCGGGCCTGACGGAGGGCACGAGGGAGGCCCTGTCGCGGCTCGGCTTTGACCGCCTGTACACCCACCAGGCCGAGGGCATTCGGGCGGTGCTGGACGGGCGCGACCTAGTCGTCGCCACCGGCACCGCCAGCGGCAAGAGCCTCTGCTACGTCGCGCCGATCCTGGAGATGATCCGCTCCGACCCGCAAGGCAGGGCCCTGCTGCTGTTCCCGACCAAGGCGCTGTGCCAGGACCAGTTCCGCGCGTTCCGCGACGCGCTGGCCGCCGCCGGGATGGGCGAGGTGCTCGCCGGCGTCTTCGACGGGGATACGCCAACGGCCGGGCGGCGCAAGCTCCGCGACCACGCCACGGCCGTCTTCTCCAACCCGGACATGGTCCACGCCGCCCTGATGCCCCAGCACACCCGCTGGGCGACGTTCCTGGGCAACCTCCGCTACCTCGTCTTGGACGAGCTGCACGTCTACAACGGCATCTTCGGGGCGAACATGGCCAACCTGATGCGCCGGTTCGAGCTGCTGTGCCGGCGGTACGGCTCGCGCCCGCGGATCGTGGCCTGCTCAGCCACCATCGCCAACCCGGGCGAGCTGGCCCGCCGCGTCACCGGCCGGGACATGACCGTCGTCGACCGCGACGGCAGCCCGCGAGGCCGGCGGGTGTACCTGTTCTGGAACCCGCCGATAACGCGCCAACGGACCTGGCGGTCTCGCCGCAGCGCCAACGTCGAGGCCCACGAGCTGATGGCCGAGCTCATCCGCCGCGGGGCGGCGACCATCACCTTCTCCAAGGCCAAGATGACGGCCGAGATGATCCACCGATACGTCCGCGACAACCTCCGGGAAACCGCCCCGCACCTGGCGGCCAAGGTCACCCCCTACCGCGGCGGCTACCGACCGGAGGAGCGGCGCGAGATTGAGCAGCGCCTGTTCGCCGGCGAGCTGATGGGCGTCAGCACCACACCCGCCCTGGAGCTGGGCATCGACGTCGGCGGGCTGGACGCCGCGATCGTGGTGGGCTACCCCGGCACGCTGGCGAGCTTCCTTCAGCAGTCCGGCCGGGCGGGCCGGAGGCAGCGCGACGCGGTGGTCGTGCTGATCGGGCTGGACACCGCGGTCAACCAGTACGTGATGACCCACCCGGAGTACATCTTCGGCCGCCCCGTCGAGCAGGCGGTGGTCGACGCGGACAACCCGTTCGTCATCACCGGCCACCTCCGCTGCGCCGCCCACGAGAGCCCGATGGGGGCGGCCGAGGCCGCCGTCTTCGGCCCGCACGCTGAGCTGGTGCTGGACGTGCTGGAGGAAAACCGCAAGGTCCGCCGGATCGACGGCCTGTGGTACCACGCCGCCGCCGAGACGCC
>DASRZG010000575.1:0-5768 GCA_035686585.1 Phycisphaerae bacterium | reverse complement strand
GACCCGCGCCGGCGGGGAAGTGGTGATGGACCTGCCGAACGCCTCCGACGTGGCGGCGACGTATCGGCTGACCTGGACGGGCCCGGCCGGGTGGTTCGGGGGCAAGACGCCCGCGTCTGAGGCGCGGAAGCTGGCGGCGGGGGAGTCGGTGCGGAGGACGTACAAGCTTTCACGGGAGCCCGACGCGGTGTCGGCTCCGCCGGCGATGGAGCTGGCGTATGAGTTTACGCGGGACGGGCAGACTGTCCGCGGCAGGGACATGGCTGAGGTCTTCGTCCGCCCGGTGGTGTCGGCGTCAGCGGTGCGGGGCATCCGCGTGGACGGGCGGCTGGAGGATTGGGGGGCGGCGGCCGGGCGGGCGATGGGCGCCCGCTGGCAGGTCCGCGACAACCCGAAGGAATGGACCGGCCCCGCTGACTGCTCGGCGGTGGTGCGGATCGGCTACGACGCGGCCAACCTGTACGTGGCCGTGGACGTCACCGACGACGCGCTGCTTGTCGCCAACGGCGCCGCCTGGCAGATCGACGGCGTGGAAGTTTTTTGGGACGGGCGCGCCACGACGCTGCGCGGGGGGCCCTATGGCGAAGGCTGCGGGCATGCGGCCGTCCCGCTGTCGGCGGCGGACGCCCAGGCCAAGCCGGAGGCTGCTGGAGACAAGGCCCCGCCCGTCCGCACCGCCTGCCGCCGCCGGGAGGGGGGGTACGTGGTGGAGATGGCGATCCCGCTGGCGGCGATCGGCGGGGGCTTCAAGCCCGCCCGCGGCGCCGTCCTGCGGACGGACGTGCTGATCAACGACAAGGACGACGGCGACGAAAAGGCCCCGACCGCGTGCATGTCGCTGTCCGGGTATACCAAGTGCAACTACCGGACCTGGCGGTATGCGGAGGTCAGGTTCGAGTAGTTCGGAGTTCGAAGAGCGAAGTTCGGGTCCGGTCTTCCGGTAATCCGGTCACTGCCCCAGGACCATTCCGGCGAGGGTTTCGCCGCTGGGGTCGGTGCCGTCCCACTGGAGGCCGCCGAGGATGGCCTGGGCGACGTTGGTGAGGTGGTCGCCGATCTTCTCCATGTTGTCGATGTAGTCGACGAAGATCAGCCCGCCGACGGCGGTGCAGGTGCCGTCCCCGAGCCGCTGGACGTGGCTGCGGCGGTACTCGTGCTGGAGCTGGTTGAGCTGGGCCTCGCCCTTCAGGACGCCGCGAGCGGCCGGCAGGTCGTTTCTCCCCACCGCCTGCATCGCGCTGGCGAACATCTGGGCGGCGACTTCCCAGGCGTGGAGGATTTCGGCCTGGGCGGCGTCGCTGAAGACGATGTTCTGGTCGATCTTGCGGGCGGCGATCTCGGCGATGTTGATGGCGTGGTCGCCGACGCGCTCGATGTCGTTGACCGAGTGGAGCAGGACGGGCAGCTCGTTGGCCATCTCGGGGGAGAGGTTCCGCTGGCTGAGCTCGACGAGGTAGCGGGTGATCTCGGTCTGGAACTGGTCGGTGGCCTCTTCCTTGGCGGCGACGCGCTGCAGTTGCCGGCGGTCGTTGCGGCGCAGGCCGGTGACGGCGCTGCCGAGGGCCTCGCGGGCGGCCTGCATCATCCGCACCAGCTCGCGACGGGCCTGGTCCATCGCCAGCGGGGGGGTGTCCAGCAGGTGGCGCTCCAGCGTGACCGGACGGGTGGCCCGCTCCTCGGGCGTGACGGGGATGATCCGCAGCACCACCCGTTCCAGCACGGACACCAGCGGCAGGAAGATCATCGAGCTGGCGACGTTGAACAGCGTGTGGCTGGCGGCGATGTGGAAGGCGATGGTGGTGCCGGTCAGCCGGTTGGCGTAGATGAACTCGACCAGGCGGGTGAACCAGCCCAGGTACACGAACGGCAGGACCACCGCCACGCCCAGGACGTTGAACAGGGTGTGGGCCATGGCGGTGCGCTTGCCGGCGCGGTTGGACCCGAAGGCGGCGATCTGGGCGGTGATGGTGGTGCCGATGTTGCCGCCCAGCACGAACGGGATGGCGATGTCCAGGGCGGTCTGGTAGTTCGTGCCGAACGCCCCGTTCATCGCCGCCACCTGCACCATGGCGATCGTGGCCGAGCTGGACTGCAGCAGCATCGTCAGCAGCGTGCCGACCAGGACCGCCAGGATCGGGCCCCAGACCGGCAGCGTGCCCGCGCGGGTGAGGACCTCCCCGGCCTGCGGGTCGGCCCGGAGCCACGTGAAGGCCTCCTTCATGTACTCGATGCCCAGGAACAGGATGCCGAAGCCCAGCAGGATCTGCCCGGTGTAGCGGGTCCGCTCCCGCCGGCCCACGACCGTCATCAGGAACCCCAGGGCCACCGCCGGCAGGGCGTAGTCGGTGACCTTGAAGATCGACATCAACGCCACCATCCACGCCGTGGCGCTCGTCCCGACGTTGGCGCCCATCACCACGCAGATCGCCTGCTTCAGCGACAGCAGCCCCGCGTTGATCAGCCCGACGGTCATCACCGTCGTCGCCGAGCTGGACTGGATCAGGCAGGTCACCCCCGCCCCGACCCCGAACGCCAGCAGCGGCCACTTCGTGACCATCTCCAGCAGCCGCTTGAGCCGATCCCCCGCCGCCTTCTTCAGCCCCTGGCTCAACAGCCCCATGCCAAACAGGAACAGGCCCAGCCCGCCGACTGTGCCGAAAACCATATCCTTGACCGGTACCGACATACAGACTCCAAGAACCAATGAGTGGCGCCCGCGCCCCGGCTTCGCCGGATCGCCGCCGCAAACCTAGTCTAGCCGACACGCCCGCCCGCCGCCAGACATTGGCCCGCCTTCACGGGCGAATCCTGACGAATTCGCAACGAACGGCCCCGGGCCACAGCTCGTCCAGCCCGTCCCTGCCCCGGCGCCAGGCCGCCTTCCATCCGGCGGACGCGTCCACCCGACTCCGTCAAGCACGGCCGGTGACGGTTAAGGGCAGGCCAAGGAGACGTGAATATACCCGCTGCCGAAAGGGGCTCCGTTCCGAATCGACTCAGAATGGACGCGGCGGGGGGATGGGGGTCCAAGGGTGCGGCGGGCGGCGTCAGCTCGGCGCCGGCGGCTCGACGGGGGCAGGATGGGGATCGACGTGCCCGGTGAGGCCGCAGGCGGCCACGCGCTCCGTCAGCATCGCCACCACCTCGTTCCGGTGGATCTCCTCCAGGTCCATGCCCAGCAGCTCCAGTTCGATTTCCCCGGCCAGGATCCGCGCCGCCGCCCGGCCCAGGGCCCATCGGCTGCAAAGCCGCCGCACCAGCCAGTCCTTGCTCCAGGCGGTCCGCACCCCGGAGCCGTGGTCCAGGATCAGCCGGTTCCGCATCCCCAGCCGGGCGGCGTGGCGGCGCTCCAGCTCCGCACCGACCCTCCCCAGCCCGGAGATCCGCAGCGTCGTCAGCACCATCTCCAGCACCGCGGCGCTGGTGAGGCAACGGACGCCGCGCCGGCGCAGATACTGGCCTACCGCCGCCGAGAGCACCTCCCCGTGCCAGGGGTCCTCCCCCAGGGACTTCAGCAGCCCCAGCAGACAGCCCCGCAGCTTGTACCGGTCGAACGGCTCACTGGTGCCGTCGCGTTTCAGTACGCAGATCGTCCTTGATCGTGCCAGGGCCCCGCCTCCTCATTCGCCCGTCACGGCCCGTCCTCGGCGTCTTCGCCCTCGGTGAACAGCCCGCGCTGCCCGGGGAGCTCCTCCGGGGCGTCCCGGACCTCCTCGGCCTCTTCGATCAGCTCGCCCACGTCCTGGAACTGCCGGTACACGCTGGCGAAGCGGATGTAGGCGACCTTGTCCAGCCGGCGAAGATGCTCGCCGACCACCTCGCCAATGTCGCGGGAGGGGACTTCCTTCTCGTATCGGCTGAAGATCTCGTCCTCGATCGCCTCGACGATCTGCCGGATCTGCTCGTCGCTGACGGGACGCTTGTAGCAGGCCTTCTCCAGCCCGGCGATGATCTTCTGACGGTCGTAAGGCTGGCGGGTCTTGCCGTCCTTCTTGATCACCGAAATGCGCGGCGCGTCGTCCACCCGCTCGTAGGTGGTGAAACGCCGCTCGCAGTCCAGGCACTCACGGCGCCGGCGGACCGCACACCCGCCCTCGCTGCTGCGCGAGTCGACGACCTTGTCGTTGTCGTGACCGCAGAATGGACACTGCATGGCCGTGTCCTCTCGCCATCGCCCCGCCGCCGGGCACGCCACGCCGGCGATGCGCCCACCAAAGGCGCCGGACCCAGGATCTTGGGGGCCGACTGAGACTATGACGCCAGATGTGGGGCGTCAAGTCAATTCAGCGCCTTCGGCAGCGGCTTTTCCCCGCACAGGATGTAGACCAGGAAGACCTTCCCCGGCGCCTCGACCCGGGCGGCGTCCTCCTTGAGCACGGGCCCGCGGCCTCGGCTGGAGCTGGTCCGCTCCAGCGCCTTTTTGGCCTTGGCCGCCCACTCCGCCAGGGCTTTGGGGTCCACGAAGCGGCTGGTGCCGGCGTTGTCGGCCCGCGGGTCCATCCGGGCGGTCAGGAACCCCGCGAACTGCTCGCCCGCGAAGGCCGCCCCCACGCGCTCTCCCGGCAGGATGCCCGTCCCGTTGAGCTTGACGTCCCCGGCCTCCGCCGACGCCACCGTGACTTCGCCCTGGCGAACGGTCGTGCCCATCTGCCGGTAGGCGTTGGCCGCACGGATCGTCAGCCGCTGTCTGGCCGCCAGGGGCGCCGCCTTCTCCAGGTCCACCGGCGTCAGCTTCGCCCCGTGCACGCGGATCATCGTCAGGGGCACCTCCTCGGCGTCCCGGCTGCTGGAGCTCCGCGGCGGTGTCGCGCGGACCACGTCGCTCGGCGTGGCCTGGACGTACACCTCCAGCGCCCCGTTGAGGGCGTCCGAGTCCGCCACCAGGACGTCCTCGGAGATCGGCACGCCCAACGCCGTCCGGCAGATCAGCCGCTCGTACGGCGGGGTCGGCAGCTCGCCGTCCCGGCTGGCCCACTCCCTGCCCGGCATCAGCCACAGCGTCCCCCGCGTCGACGGACGGTAGGGGCGGTCCGGCGCCTCGTAGCGGTCCAGCAGGGCGCGGGCGGCCAGGAAGCCCGGGTGCCGCAGCGAGTGCCCGGGCACCTCCAGCAGGGCGGACTTGAGCATCTCCAGCGTCTGGAAGGTGTCGTCCCGCCGCTTCAGGCAGGTGCGGAACTCCTCCAACGCCTTCAGCGGATTCTTCAGGCCCAATAGCGCCATCCCCCTGCCCTGATGAAAGGCCGCCACCAGCGGCTCGGCCTGGATGCACCACAGGAAGCGGCGTTCAGCCGCCATGTATTCGCCCGCGTCCAGCTCCTGACCGGCGACGAGGAACTCGGCGATGAGCTGGTCCGGCCAGGTCTTGGCGGTGCGGATCAGGGCCTCGCGGGCCTGGGCGACCAGCCGCTGCTGCTGCGCCCGCTCCGCCCAGTCGTCCGGGCGGGCACGGGCGGCCTTATGCAGGGCGTCGCCCGCCTCCTTGGCCCGCTCGGCAAAGGCCTCGCGGCGACGCTCCCGCTGGTCGCGGTCCAGCCACATCATGCCGTACTTCCGCTGACGCTCGTGCGAATGCCCCTGCCACTGCCGCCGCCTCGCCTGGATGCCCGCGTCCACCGCCTCCGGCGGCAGCAGCTCGATCTGCCGGATGGTCATGTACAGCAGAGGCTCGGGGAAGGTGACGGCCTCCGGGTCCCACTGCCACTGGGGTCCCGGCGGCGGCGCGTCGACAGCCTCCGGCTCGGTGCCCGGCGTGTCCGGCGCGGCGGGGG
>DASRZG010000574.1:0-7465 GCA_035686585.1 Phycisphaerae bacterium | reverse complement strand
TGCAGAAGATGCTCTCGTAGCGGTGCCGGCCGAACGTCCGGGCGGAATAGACGGGCGCGCCCAGGTCGGTCACGAAGAACGTCCCGCCGCGGTGGACGAGGAAGTTGCCCACGTCGTTGTGGTTGTGGTGCTCGTGGTTGTGCCCGGCCTTGCAGCCGACGGTCATCGTTGCCGCGCGGACCTTGGCCACCGCCAGCTCCGGGAGGTAATAGTCGGCGGCGTCGTGGGACGGCTGGAAGGTGCGGTCGTCGAAGCACAGCAGGTCGGTCAGCGAGTCGATCTGGAGCTGCCCCTCGTCGGTCAGCTTGCACAGGCCGAACAGCTCCGGCACGTCGTGGAACCGGTTGATCCGCACCGCCAGCCAGGACGGCATGAACGCCCCGTGGGCGTCGGCGAAGGGCAGGTCCTGCCCCGGGGCAAGCCAGACGGCCAAGGGATACCGGCAGATCCGCTCGATCTTCTCGCCGGCCATGATGTTCACCCGCCCGTCGGTGAAGGCGTGCAGGCCCGCCGCGAACAGGACGTACCACTGGAAGCCGAACCGCCAGTAGCCCGCCCCCTCGGTGCACCCGCCATCGTCGGTGAAGCCGCTCAGGAAGATCGGCAGGGACGTCAGCACGCGGCGGAGGATCTCCGCCAGCCGGTCGGGGTCGTCCTCGATCAGCATCGCCGCCAGGCCGATCGCCCCGCTGCACACGGCGTTCCAGTTGTTGGTCGTCCGGCCCCACCAGTAGTCCCTGCCGGGCGCCAGGTACTCGTCCAACACCCGCCGGCGGACCTCGGAGTAGATCCGGTCAGCCACCTCCCCGCCGATCCGGTTGCTCAGCAGCCTGGCGATTCGGGCGTAGTGGAACCCGTTCATCGCCACGCGCAGGTCGATCGGCGCCTCGAAGTACTCGTGCGAGGGCATGGTCCACCACGTGCTCTCGCACTCGGTCCACAGCAGGTCCTGAAGGTACGGCGCCTTCTCGTCCATGCCCAGGTAGACGGCCATCGCCGCCAGGTCCACCTGCCGGCTGCGGACGTGCAGAAAGCCGTCGCACAGCGACCGGTTGCCGGTCTGGCGGAAGTGGCGGAACAGGGTGTACCGCAGGGCCTCGACGGGCCTGGCGTCGTCCAGGGCGGCCTCGATCCGCTCGCGGAGCCCCTGCCGCGCCATCGCCGCCATCGCCCTCTGGTGCACCTGGCCGTCATAGTCCTCCGGCAGCGGCGCCGCGCCGATCCGCCCCCGGACAATCTCCGTCAACTCTCGCGGTGTGATCTCACCCAACATTGGACCTTCCTCACATCATGGAACACGATCTGCACGAATGAACCCGTGGAACCCGCCCCAACGGGACAAGCTTGCGGTTTCGCGAAGGCCCGCATGGGCCGGAGGCGAGCCCCCGGTGCCTGCGTTACTCCACCGGCCTGGCGGCCGGCTTGCTCGCAGGATTGCCGTCAACCTGTGCGGGCGCGATCGCCGGCGGCTGGTTCCCCCGGACCGCGTTGCGGTGGCGGCGGACGACGTCGCCGCCGACGGCCAGGGCGATCAGGATGATCAGGCCGTACACCCACCACGGGATTCGCCAGACGCCCTTGGCGCCCGCCGGCCAGCGCGGGCGCTGGGTGAAATGCCGCGCCTGCTGGGCCGTCAGGCGCATCCGGGCGTTGATCGCCCAGCCCGAGCCCTCCAGGATCGAACTGATGTCCCGCCGGCGAAGCTTGAGGATGGCGACGATCGCCACCGGCAGCATCACCATCGCCACCGCGGCGATCACGCCGAACAGCAGCTTCCACGGCCACAGGCCCGCGAGTGTCTTGGTGATGTAGGCCGCGGCTGATCCCACCGCGGCGATGGCGACGCCGCCACCCATCAGCATCCCGCCCACCGCCATGCCCGAGGGACGACCGGACGCCTTAGCCGCCGGGGGCCTTTCCCCCTCGGCCGGGGCCTTGGCGGCCTGCTCCACCTGGGTCAGCGCCCCGGCCGCGGAGGTGTCGAACTTCTTCTCCGCCTGCGCCGTGACCGACTCGATCTTGCCCGTCAGCATCCGCCCGAGCCGCTGGAACGGCGAGGCGACGGCCTCGCGGACACTGATGGGGTTCTCGATGATCTCCACCACCCGGGCGTCCCACTGCGACCCGCGGATGTCGGTGAACAGGCCCCGCTTGCCCACGCACAGGTTGCCCTTGCCCCTCGACGTGACCGGCACGGCCAGGTCGTACTGCCGGGCGCCGTCGCGGGCGACGACCTCCACGTACAGCACGAAGATGTTGGACGTCTTGGCCACGGCGGCGTGCGCCTTGCGGTCGGCCACCTTCACGCACAGCTCGAACCGCCGCCCGTCCATCACCAGCGAGCCCATCTCGAATAGCGCCCGCCGTTCCGGGTCGTACAGGTTCGGGAAGCTGACGAAGTTGTTGGCGAACTCCAGCATCAGGTGCTGGTAGAGCAGGAGCTTCTCGGCGAGGCGGATGTTGTCCAGCTCCAGCGCGGTGGCGGCGCTCCGCGCGATCAGCTCCCGGACGCCCTTCTCGAAACGCTCCTGGAGATAGGTTCGCAGCTTCTCCGGGCCGAGAGGCTCGACCGCCTCGCCGGCCTTGGACGCCACCCACCGCTCATGCGCGGCGAAGAACGCCCGGATCCGCTCCCAATCGGCGGCGGTGATCGTGGCGATGTCCCGGCCCAGCACGGGCTGGAGCACCTCCGTCCGGAGGCGTTCCGTGGCCTTCTCGTAGCAGGGATTGATCCGCTCGGAGAAGTTCAGCCTCCCGTCGATGCTGGGGGCGGCCAGCGGGCCGGATCGAAGGGCGGCCTCGACGGCGGCCGGGTCGTCGAAGTCCACCTCGCCCAGCTCGGCCTCGCTGAGGCGGACGCGGGCGGCGATGCGCTCGTCGAACCCCACGGCCCGGCACTGGGCGAAGTACTGCTCGATCTTGGCGCCCAGGGAACTGACCAGCGCCCAGGCCGCCCCGGTGGCGGCGCCCATGGGCATGATGTCCGTGGTCTCCTGCCCGTCGGGGATCGCGCCCCGCTCCTCCCACGCCAGCAGCGCCCTGGCGTCGGTGAGGAAGCGGTCGAGCTGGGCGGCGCTGACTCCGGCCGCCCCGCTGGGATGCGGCACGCCGCCGACGGTGGCGACGATGTCGGTCAGGAACTGCCCCATCTCCCCGTCCGCGGCCGGCAGCACCACGCCGGCGGCGCTGACGGGCATCGCCTCGACCTCGGCCTTGATCTGGCGGACCTCGTCGAGTGTGATCGCCTCGGCGTCGGGTTTGCCGAGTTTGGCGAGCATCTTGCGGGCGGACCTGTGGATTCGCTGGCCGGCGGGCTCGTCGGCGTTGATCGCCTCGAGCGTGAGCGTCCGCGAGGCGGCCGTGATGCCGGCGGTGTCGGACAGATGCCGCAGCAGCCACACGATGGCGGTCTCGACCTCAAAGCACATGATCCGCCCGTTGCCGTCGGCGTCGATCAGATCGAGGAAGGTCCGGTCGCAACTGAACCCCTCGGCCGCGGCGCCGGTGGCGACCCACAGCGCATTGTCGAGGTCCATGGCGTCGCGCAGGCCCGCGGCGTCTCGAATGACCAGGTGATGCGCCTGGCCGAACCGCTCGAAGTTCATCCTGCCCGGTGTGGACATGCTCGCCTCTCGCCCGATGCGTCCGATGCGCGAGGTATGCTATGGGCGGGAGGCGGGATTGTCAACAGACCGAGTTGACACAGACCGAGTTGCCGTGCTGTTCCGCGGGGGGACCGACACCGGAGGTGCAACCCCGGGCACCGATGGCATCTCCGCTTCGCTTCGACTTCCGCTCCGGGGCGATTGGGCGTCCGCAGCGGCGGCGATGTGAGTACGGTGACTCAGACCGAGCGGGGCTCCCAGGGTCTGGGCGGCCAGGTGAAGTGGGCGGGGCGGCCCCGCTGGGTCGGGGGCAGCTCGGCCGGCACGAGCTTGGCCAGCGGCTCCCAGTAGGCGGTCAGCTCGGCGACCATCTCCTTCAGCACGTCGGCGGAGGCGGCGTCGCCGCCCAGGTCCTTCTGCTCGTAGGGGTCGCGGGCCATGTTGTACAGCTCGTAGCGGACCTCCTTCGACCGCGCGCGGGGCGGGAAGGCGATCAGCTTGTACTCGCCCTTCCGCCACATCATGTTGGAAAACGGCATGCGGTGGTTGATGACGGAGAAGACGGGCTTGTCTTCCCATGCCCGCTCCGCCAGCAGCGGCGCCAGGTCGCGCCCGACCATCTCGTCCGGCGGCCTCACGCCCGCGGCGGCCAGGACGGTCGAGGACAGGTCCACGTGGGAGACGAGCGCCTTTTCCCGCCGCGGCCTGGCCTTGCCCGGCCAGCGGATCATGAAGGGCACGCCGGCGGAGCCCTCGTACATCAGGCCCTTGTAGAACTTGCTGTGCTCGCTCAGCAGGTCGCCATGGTCGGCGGTGAAGATGACCAGGGTGTTGTCGGCGACGCCGAGGGTCTCCAACCCCGCCAGCAGCCTGCCGATCTGGGCGTCGAGCTGGGTGACGAAGCCGAAGTACATCGCGATCCACCGCCGGACCTCCGCGTCCGTCAGATCGCCGGCGCCCTTCTGGCCACGCCACCACTGTCGCATGGCGGCGCCGTCGTAGTTGGGCGGCAGCTTGATCTTGTCCGGATCGTACATCTCCGCGTACTGGCGGATGGGCCCGTACGGGTGATGCGGCGGGAAGTAGCTGGCGTGCAGGAAGAACGGCTTGTCGGGCCGGTGGGCGAGCTGATCCTTGATGAACGCCAGCGACTGGTCGGTGATCCAGTGCTCGGGGGTCAGGTCCTCGCTCATCCAGTTGACGTGGGCGATGCACTGGGCGTCCTGCAGCCAGGTCTGGGCGCCGGCCGTGACGGGGCGGGACCACGGCCGGGCGGGCGCCTTCAGGCCGCGCCGGGCCAGTTCCTGCCTCAGCCATGGCCCGTAGTGGGTGACGCCGCCGTCGGAGGTGAAGAACTCGTGGTTGAGCACGTACTGGAAGTCGCGCCGGTGGGTGTAGGGTGCGTTGTGCATCTTGCCGATGTTGGCCGTGGTGTACCCGGCGCGGTTGAGCCGGGCGATGATCGTGGTCACGTCCTCGCGCATCGGGATGTCGTTCATCAGCACCCCGTGCTGCGGCGTGTGCAGGCCGGTGTAGAGGCAGTGGCGCGTGGGCGCACAGACGGGACTGTTGCAGTAGGCGTTGGTGAAGGCGACGGACTGCCCCGCCAGACGGTCCAGGTGTGGGGTGAGCACCTGCGTCCGGCCCGTCCAGCCCATCGCCCGCGGGCTGTGCTGGTCGTCGATGATCAGCAGGATGTTGGGCCGCTTCGGACCGCCCGGGGCCCCGGCGGCGAATCTCCCCCCCACCGCCAGCGTCAAGGCCGCGCCCGCCGCTCCCTTCACAAACTCACGCCGCGTGATCCGACTCATCCGGCCTCTCCTTGGCAGGGGGAAATACACACTCCCGACGCACGTTGTTGTACCATGCGGACTAACGCGGTGTCAGGGGCGCGATTGCGGCGGCGTCAACCGCCTCGGCCCCGCACCCGAAATGGGAGGCCCGGGAAGATGATCGATCCGTCCAGACCGATGGCATTGGCTGCACTGACACTGACGGTGGCGCTGGCGGGCACGATCGCCTGCGCCGCCGATCTCAAGGTCTTTTCGGTGGACGCCTTCGGCGGCAAGCCGAACGAACGGGCGGACTCCGCCCCGGCCCTGCGGGCGGCGATCGCCAAGGCCATCGCCGCCGGCGGGGGCAAGGTGGTCTTCGGGCCGGGCAAGTACTACATGATGACCCCGGGCGAGCGGCGGGTCTACGCCGCCTGGCCCATGGACGCCAGGAACGTCCACGTGGCGGGGGTGAAGGGCAAGACCGAGATCATCATGACCAGCCCGCGGATCGGGTTCCTGCGGTTCGACCGGTCGGAGGACTGTTCGCTCCGCCACGTGATCTGCGACTACGAGACCCCGCCGTTCACGCAGGGGAAGGTGACGGCGGTGGACAAGGGCGCCTCCTCGTTCGAGATGGTCCTGGACGAGGGCTTCCCCACGCCGGACGAGCCGTTCTTCGAGCAAGGGGCCGAGTGGGGCATGCCCATGCACCCCACCGAGCCGAGGCCGCAGCACGTCTGGCTGGACCATACCTGGATCCGGGCGTGGCAGAAGGTCTCCGGGCGGACGTGGCGGCTGACGTGCCGCAACCGCAACGACATCAACTCCATCGCCGCGGGCGACCGGTTCGTGCTGCTGGCGAGGCAGAAGAACCCGACGATCTTCGGCCTGTGGAACTGCCGGCGGATCGTGATGGAGGACATCGTGGTGCACGCCTCGCCGGGGATCACCAACGGCGTGGTGATGTGCGACGCGATCACCTATCGGCGGTTCCAGGTGCGGTTCCGGGAGGGAACCAACCGCGTGATCACCAGCAACGGCGACGGCATCCACGTGCACGGCAACCGCAAGGGCCCGCTGATCGAGGACTGCTACTTCGAGGGCATCTGCGATGACGGGGTGAACCTGAATTCGCACATGAGCCCGATCACCGCCGTCGAGGGCAGGACCATCCTCGTCGAGCCCGGGCCCGTGGCCTTCCAAGAGGGCGACCGGCTCCAGGTGTTCGACCCGGACACGGGCCGGCTGCGGGCGACGGTGAAGGCGGCCGCGGTCAAGTTCCTCCGGGACCAGGGCCGGTACGAGCTGGTCCTGGCCGAGGCGGTGCCGGGGATCAAGGTCAACGCCCCCGTGACGCCGAGGCCTGACGCCCGCCCGGGCCGGGGACGGGGCCCCACCCGGACCGGCGGGGACGTGGTCTACAACCTCGATTCCGCCAACGCGGGGTACGTGATCCGGGGCAACACCTTCTTCGGCCACCGCCGTCACGGCCTGCTGATCCGCTCGGGCGACGGGGTGATCGAGAACAACACGTTCGATCACATCTGCGGCAACGCCGTCAGCATCGAGGACGGGGCGCCCCTGGAAGGCCCGATCCCGTTCGACATCATCGTCCGCAAGAACCGGATCGTCGCCGCCAGCCGGAGCTTCAATCACGGCAAGTCGGGCAGGGACGGGGCGATCATGGTCCTGACCACCGCCGGCGGGCGGAAAATCGCCCCGGGCCGCGCCGCCCGGAATATCAGCATCCTGGACAACGAGATCGTCGACCCGCCGCGGTACGCCATCTACGTGGGATCGACCACGGACGTAAAGATCGTCGGCAACCGGGTGACCGCCACGGCCGAGACCCCGGACTACGGCGCCAACGCGGCCGTGTGCCTCGAGAACGCCGCCGGCGTGGTGATCAAGGACCTGACCTTCACCGACCCGCGCCAGACCGTCCAGGCCGGCGTCCGCATTCGCGGCTCGGTGGACGGCGGCGCCAAGGGCGTGACCATCGAGGGCCTGAAGGTCAACATCCGCGAGGGGGCCCCCGCCGTGCTGGACGAGCGGGAGGCGAAGTAGCCGCCTTGGGTGCCCCCG
>DASRZG010000573.1:0-3310 GCA_035686585.1 Phycisphaerae bacterium | reverse complement strand
GCCCCGCCGCGTCCAGGTCGTCCTGGGCGCTGTAGAACAGGCCCAGGTTGATGTGCACGGCCGCGTGGTCGCCCACCTCCCGCAGCGCGCGGGTGAGGGTCATGACCGCCTCTTCGCGCCGCCCGGCGCGCCACTGGGCCTGGGCGGTGTTGATCCGAGGTCCGGCCTCGTCGGGCTGGGCGCTGCTGAGCACCTGCCCCTGCGCGGCGCAGCGGTCGAAGTCGCCCAGGCCGGCGTAGACGATCAGGAGATACTCCGCCAGGTCCGCCCGGTGTCCCACCAGCCGGACCGCCTGCCCAAGGTGCTCGCGGGCCTCGGCGTATTGCCGGGCGCCGACCAGCTCCACCCCCAGCGCCCGATGGGCCATGCCGCAGTAGTACCTGCCCATCCGCGCCGGCAGGCCGCGCTGCTGCATCACCTCCCCCAGCAGTCGGACGGCTTGCTCGTAGTTGCCGGCATGGTACGCACGCATGCCCTCAGCAAATGCGTTGAGCTTGCTCATGTCTCCTCCGTTGGGGTCCCACGCGAACCGTCCTTGACACAGCCTCTTATCGGCACCGCAAGGGCGCGAGTGAAGTACCGCCCCCGCCTTTGGCGACGCGGGCGATCCGACAGGCCGAAAGGCCCCCGCCGCGGCGGGTCCGGCGGGGCTAAAGTCTGGTATAGTCTGATTCGAAGCCCACATTTTCCCAGGCGAGGTAAGAAATCTTCCCCCCGTTACCGTCCTCCGCGAATAGGCTTACGCGCCGCTACCACCCCAAGCACGCCCCCCGGGCGGTGTTTCGTTGCGCCTGGGAGCCCGAATGCGTCAAAACGTCTGTCTACAGGGTACTTGCCTGGTCTTGACGCCCCGTCGGGCCGCCGGCGCATCGTCACCGGGCGCCACTGCCTGGGGTGCACGGCCGGGGGCGGGTCGTCGTGCGGCGGGGCGCTGACGTGAGCGCGGGCGGACACGGATGGATCATCCCGTGGACAACGACAGGCAAGGCGGCCGCCGCCGGACAGGGCTGATCGCACTCGGCATCATTCTGGACCCGTATCCAACCCTTGCCGAAGCCATCCAGGGCGCGGGCGACGCGTACCTTCGAAGCCGCCAGACACCCCGGGTGAGCAGACTGTTTCGCCAATTCCTGGAATGGCGCCGGTAGGCGGCGGACTGCGCCCATGCTTGACATAGTGGCGGTCGAGGTCATCATCACTGCCTTGGACGAGGCCGGCGGCGTCGGCAAGGCCTCGGCGGACATCCCCTGCGGGTGAGCGAGGTGATCGTCGTGGATAGCGGCAGGACGGTCGAGAGGCGGGTCAAGGCGCTGCTGACGGGCCTGCGCGCGAGGAAAGTCCTCATCGGCTGCCGCCGCTGGGCCGGCACGTCCGCGATCCCCGGCACGATCCGCGACGTGTGGGGGGCGGGTGCGAAGATCCTCGCCACGATCGGCGAGCACCTGCCCGACCTGCCCGGACGGCCCGTGGTCCAGCCGGAGCGGTTGATCGTGTTCACCCGCTGGCCGACGCCCGGGGAGACCAAGACGCGTCTGGTCCCCGTGCTGGGGCGCCTGCGGGCGGCGGAGCTTCAGCGGCGAATGACCGTCCGGAGCTTGGCGGCCGCACGCGGATGGGCGAGCGCGGGGCGGCGGCAGATCGAGGTGAGGCACGAAGGCGGCTCCTGGCGGCCGATGCGCCGCTGGCTGGGCGCGGGGCCGATCTACCGGCCTCAGCGCGGCGGCGACCTGGGAGGCCGGATGGCCTCCGCCCTGGCCGCCGCCTTCCGCGAAGGCTGCCGGCGGGCGGTGCTGATCGGCACGGACAGCCCGGCCATCACCCCTGCGCTGCTGGAGGAGGCCTTTGGCGCCCTCGGCAACCACGACCTGGTCCTGGGCCCGACCCTCGACGGCGGGTACTGGCTGATCGGCATGGGCCGCCCGCTGCCGGTGTTCGAGGGCATCGCCTGGGGCACCGATGCCGTCCTCGACCAGACGAGGGAGCAGGCCTGGGTGCACGGCCTGCGGGTCCACCTCTTGCCGGAGCTGGCCGACGTCGATCGGCCCGAGGATCTGCCCGCCACGGGCGGGTTCTTCGACCCCCGGCCGCCGGTGATCTCGGTCGTCATCCCCGCGCTGAACGAGGCGGGCCGGATCGCCGCCGCCATCCGGTCGGCCCGGGCGCCGGGCGTGGAGATCCTCGTCGCCGACGGCGGCAGCGCCGACGGCACACCGTCGATCGCGGAGTCCCTGGGCGCGCGGGTGATTCCCTGCCTCCCGGGCCGGGGCAGGCAGCAGAATGCCGCCGCGGCGGCCGCCGCGGGCGATATCCTCCTGTTCCTCCACGCCGACACGGTCCTGCCGCCCGGGTACGCCGTCGACGTTTTCCAGGCCATGCTGGACGGGTCCGCGGTCGGAGGGGGATTCCTGTGGCGGACGGACCTGGACAGCCCGTGGATGCGGGCGGCGCGGTTCTTCGTCCGCCTGCGCACGGTCTACGCGCGCCAGCCCTGGGGCGACCAGGCGATCTTCGTGCGAAAGAAGGACTTCCGGGGCCTCGGCGGCTTCGGCGACGTGCCCATCGCCGAGGACTGGGATTTCGTCCGCGCCCTGCGCCGTCGCGGCCGGCTTGTGGTCATTCACCGAGACGTCGTCACGTCGGCCCGCCGCCGGCAAGGGGTGGGCGTGGCCTGGACGTTTCTGGCCAACTGGCTGATCGTGCTGGGGTGCAGGCTTGGCGTTCCCCGAAGCGCCCTTGCCAGGCTGTACGGAATCGCACGGGTGACGGACAGGGAGTGAAGCCGGGGCGCCGTCTTCTGTCCAGGCAGTCGCCCTCCCGTCAGCGGGGGATGGCCTGGAAATTGCGGAACATGAAGAACGCCGCCGCGACCAGGCACAGGCCCGCCCAGAGGAAATCCAGGGACAGCCGCTGCCTCATGTAGAACACGCAGAAGCCGGCGAAGATGATCATGGTGATGATCTCCTGGATCACCTTCAACTGCGGCAGGGAGTAGACCTCGCTGCCGATCCGGTTGGCGGGCACCTGGAGGCAGTACTCCAGGAACGCCACGGACCAACTGATCAGCACCGCCACCAGCAGGGGCCTGGACCGCAGGTCCCGCAGGTGTCCGTACCAGGCATAGGTCATGAACAGGTTGGAGCCGACAAGCAGCGCCAGCGGCAGGATCATGCGCAGCATCTGTAATTCACCTTCACGCCCGCGCCCGCGCGAAGGCGGGCCGGGCGGCGATGGAACCGGCCGCCCGCCCCGGGCGGCCCAAGGCGGACATTAGACCATCTTCATCCGCCCGTGCAATACGCGCCGGTGCGGG
>DASRZG010000572.1:0-8481 GCA_035686585.1 Phycisphaerae bacterium | reverse complement strand
CCCGCGGGGGCAGAAAAAGGAGAATGCAGATGAAGCACACATTGATGTTGACAGGGTGTATCGCAGGGGGGCTCGCCCTGATGCTTGTGACGGGCTGCGGCAATCGCGCCTGCGTACTGGCCGAGCCGCTGAGTGAGCTGCCTTGCGGCCTGTGCAGTTGGTGCTGGACGGACGCGCCGCCGTGCCCGACGGCCACCCCGCCGGACTGCCCCACCTGCACGATCTGCCCGAAGTGCGCGGGCAAGGGCTGCCCGGTTTGCCCGAAACCGCCGAAGGCGGCCCCGTGCCCGGATCCTTGCGGAGCTTGCCCGACTCCGTACGCGGCTCCCTGCCCGCAGGCCGCGCCCACGCAGTTGCATGCGGTGGTGATGTCGGCGGCCGAAGAAGCGATCGCTTCCAAGGGCTATCTCAAGAGCGCCCAGGCCGGGCCGACGTTCCTGGTTTCGCAGCAGTCCTGGCTGGTCTGCGTGCGCAACGGCGTGGCCCAGGATCCCTACTTCCAGAACACTCGCGCCACCGTGTACACCGGCTATGATCTGGAACCGCGGCGCCTGGAGGACGTGAAGGAGCAGGCCAAGGTCATCATCGAGTTCCGCCAGGAGAAGGATTGCCCGCCGTTCTGGCGCGGGATGGCCACGGTCAACCTGGACCCTGACGGCACCGCGGCCGAGCGGGCCGAGCAGGTTCGCAGCGCGGTCAAGCAGGCCATCATGAAGTTCCCGAACCGGGCCGCCTTGGGCGGGTAGCAATCCGTCCCATTAGCGGCAACGGGTTCTGCAACAGGATGTGTCGTTAGCAATGGGGGCGGGTCCGACCCGGGCGCCGTTCGGGACGCGGCGCCGGGCCGGTCCGCCCCCGGTCTGTCATCCAACTCCGTGCCATCCATGCTCCGTGTCGGAAACCGCCAACGACGCGGGCGAAGACGAGGAGTCGTGAGGAGGTATGATTCCGCGGGGCAGGCGGTCCCCGCGTCGAATCCGCGGGACCTGGGTAGGTCCCGGGGGGCCCTTGTCGGCTTGCGGGGGCGGCGGTAGAATACGGGCCGTGTTTACAGCCATTGCCAACACCGCCGGAGCGCGATGTATTGCCCGGGACGCCCTGAGGAGAGCGGCGAAGGATGTCTGATGCGATCTGCGACGCCGCGCCGGTCGATCGGCCTCGGCGGTGGTGGAAACCACGCGCCGAAACCTGCGTCCTGCTGATCGGCCTGGGCTTCACGATCTACGGCAAGTGGCTCGCTTTGCGCCACTTGCGCGTCCAGAACTTCCCCGGGCAGCTCGCCCGGGTCGTCCTGTCTGACGCCGTCTTCTTCGCCTCCGTCGTCCTGTTCATCCACCTCTGCCACCTGCTGAAGCCCTCCCGGTGGACCGCACGGGCGGCCCTGCTGATCGCCGCCGTCCTGGCCACATGGTCCGTCCTCAACACCGAGTGGCTTATCGAGAGCGGGGTGCAGCTCCAACTGGGTGTGGTCAAGCTCTTCCTGCTCGACGCCGCCCAGCTCTGGCCGCTGGTCAAGCCCCACCTCAAGAGCCACCAGCCTCACGTCGTCGGCCTGCTGACACTGGTGCTGGCCAGCGGGGGAGTGCTGGTGTGGTTCCTCGTCCGCCCGGGCGACGTCTTGCCGCTGCGCCGCTACCACGCCCGGCGGGCCGGGGCCGCCGCCGCCATCACCGCCGCGCTGATGCTGGCGGGCTGGCTCGCCCCGCCGGGGCACGGCGCCAGCTCCGACGCCGCCATGCTGGGATTCTCCAGCCACCGATACGCCTTGGTCTCCGCCGTCACCGGCACGTTCGAGTCCCAGCACCGCCACGTGCCGGAGCGCAAGATTTCCCTCGTCGGCGAGCGGATCGTCCCCCGCCGCGACCCCGCGCCGACCCCGCCCCCCAACGTCCTGCTGGTCGTCCTGGAAAGCGCCAGCCGCGTCGCCACCTCCCTGGACGACCCCGAGCGGGCCACCACGCCCTACCTGGCACGCCTGGCCGCCGAAGGCGTGGACTTCCGCCAGACCCGCGTACCCGTCAGCCACACCACCAAGGCGCTGTGGGCGATCCTGGCCGGCAGCGACCCTGTCATCCGGGACAACTACGTCGAGGCCGTCCTGGCCGACCAGGCTTACGAGAGCTTGCCGACCATTCTCGCACGGTACGGATACCGCAGCGCGTTCTTCCAGATGTCCAAAGGCAACTTCGAGTGCGCCCCCGGCCTGGCGAGCAACCTGGGCTTCGACTGGGTCTGGTTCCGGGAGAACCTGGGCGATCCCTCCGCCCACCTCGGGTACCTTTCCGGGGACGACTTCCGGATGATCCAGCCCGCCTTCGACTGGGCCCGGCAGCAGGGCGGTCCGTTCCTGCTGATGATGGTCACCTCCGCCTCCCACGAGCCGTTCGTCGTCCCACAGTGGTTCGGCAACATCGAGGGGACCCGGTACGAGAAGTACCTGCACTCCATGCGATACACCGACCAGTTCCTGGCCGAGGTGGACAAGGTGCTGGCGGAGAGGGGCCTGGCCGACAACACCATCCTCTGCGTCATCGGCGACCACGGCACCAGCTTCCGCCCCAGCACGGGCAAGGGCGGCGGACGACTGTGGCCGTACGAAGAGGTCATCCACGTGCCCTGGATTATCCGTTGGCCCAACGGCCTGCTGGGTGGCAGGAAGCTCGACGCGCCCTGCTCGCAATTGGACGTGGCGCCGACGATCCTGTCGCTGCTGGGAATGGACCTGTCCCGGGCGGGGTATGAGGGAATCGACGCCCTGGCCGAGCCGGAGGGCTCGCGCCCGCGCCGGTTCCACTTCTCCTCCTGGTACGACCGGTACCCGATGGGCTTCGTGGAGGGCAGCAGGAAAGTCATTTACGACCCCTACAGGCACCTGGCATACGAGTATGATCTGTCCAGTGACCCTGGCGAGACCCTCCGCCGCGAGCTGGCACCCGAGCAGGTCGACTCGATCGGACAGGAAATGCTGCACTGGCAGGAGCACTCGCGGGTGAGGTTCCCGCCGAAACGGTTCCGCCAGCGGCTGCTGTATTCGCACTGGCAGACGTTCTGCACCGGCGATTCGGCCTGGGCCTACTATGTGCCCTAGGCGGCGGAGGTTCGGCGGAGGCGAACGGAGATGTCTGGCGACCCGGCAGGGACAGCACGGGCATCGGGGCTGACCGCAGTGGCGCTGGCGGCACTGGGCGGCGCGGCCTGTTGGATGTTCTGGCCCGAGGTGCGGTGGATCGCCGGGGCGATGGTCGCCTCCAGCGAGGGCGTCCACGGACTGGTGGCCCTGGGGGCGATGGGCCTGCTGGCGGCGGCGCGCCGGCGCCAGCTGGCCGCCGTCTCGCTCCGCGGCTCGCCGTGGGGTTTCGTCCTGATCGTGGCAGGGCTGGCCGTGTTCGCCGCCGGAGGGTTCTTCCCGTACAAGTACGGCTACGCCCGTGACGTCGCCATCGTGCCGGTGCTGGCCGGGGCGGTGCTGGCGACCTGCGGGTGGGGGGTGCTGAAGTGGGCCGGGCCGATGCTGCTGCTGGCGCTGCTGGCGATCCCCATCCCCACCCGCCTGTACCTGAGTCTGACCGGCCCGGTGCAGTGGGCGATGCTCCGGGCGGTCTCGGCCGTGCTGGGTGCCGTGACCGGGCTGGAGACCTCGATCCAGGGCACCGACCTGGTC
The DNA here is from genome assembly GCA_035686585.1 of Phycisphaerae bacterium. GTDB lineage: Bacteria > Planctomycetota > Phycisphaerae > SM23-33 > SM23-33 > DASRZG01. The sequence goes on along the minus strand of DASRZG010000572.1, from coordinate 4,820 downwards.
GTCACGGGCCAGAGCGTCTCCGGCGTGCTGGGCGTGGGCGGGGCGCGCTGGCCGGGGAGGCTGCTGCTGATGTTCGCGGTGGTGGGCGTGTTCGTGGCCTTTTCCCGGAAGCGCTCCGTCGGCAGGATCGTCTGGATGGCGCTGGCAGCCGGTCCGATCCTGTTGATCTGCGACCTGCTCCGCCTGCTGTGCTGGTCGGCGGTCGCCATCGGCGGCGGGATGGACCCGACCAGCGCGCTGCCGCAGGCCGTCTCCATGCCCGTGGCGATGCTGGCGGCGTATGGGCTGTTCGCCGCGGCCGCGTCGATCCGGCTGAACCTGTTTACCGAGGAGCAGGCCGAGGAAGCCGACGCCGTCTCGGCGCCGGCGCCCGCCGCGGCTCCTCGGGCCGTCCGGGCGTTTTCCCTGGTCGCCGCGGCCCTGGCGATGGTCGTGCTAGTCGCCGCCGCGGTGGGCCTGCGGCCGTCGATGACCGCCCTGAGCGACCGGTACGCCAAGCGGACCATCGACGTTCGCCGGTCGCTGACCCTGTTCGATCCGCTCGAGCTTCCGTCCTTCCGCCGGGGCTGGGAGGCGATCAAGAGGCCGCTGCCGTTGGAGGAGCTGGACACCGAGGAGTGCTGCTGGCTGGACCTGAAGCCGGTCGGGTCCGACAAGCTCACCGACATGGCGGGGATCGCCCTGGTCTACAACTCGAAGGTGAACGACCCGGTCGCCCACACGCCGGACGTCTGCATCCGCCAGGCCGGTGCCACCGTCTCCGACGGGCCGGACGTCGACGTCGAGCTGTCCGGCGTGCGCCCGGAGTACGCCCGGGTCCGCTGCCGCTCCTTCCGGCTGCGATGGCCGGAGTTCGAGCAGGTGGTCGTGTTCTGCTTCCTGGCCGAGGGCGAGTTCGTCGGCACCCGCCGGGCGGCGCGGCGGATCATCAACTGGCCGGGGCATCGCCATACCTATCACAGCCTGATCATGGCTGACGCCCGATACGAGCTGGACGAGCCGCCGGACCGCGCCTACGAACGCTGCCGGACCCTCCTCCGCGAATCGCTGCCCATCCTGCTCAACGAGTACTACCCCGACCCCGAGATCGTCCGGCGCTAGCGGGATGTTTGGGTCACGCGGTGGGGTGCCACAGGCTGCTTGCAGCCTGTGTTCGTCCAGACCATCGTGGAACACGGACTGGCAAGTCCCGATGTACATCGGGATGGCACCCAAGGATCGCTCTGGACCTCCTCCGCACTACGGTTCGGCGCGCGGTTTGTCCCCTCTTCGCCCGGCCCGCAGGGTCACCAGCAGGTGCACCCCGATCAGCCCAAGGCCCATGGCGGCGACGGCGAAGATGTAGCTGCGGCTTTCCAATGCGGGGTAGAGCACGTCGGGTACGGAGTCCGTCCGGCCGGACTCGAACCCCACCTCCAGCGTGCCGCGTTTCAGCACGGCCCCGTCGCTCTTGACCCGCAGGCCGAAGTGGCCCGACTGCCCGAACCCGATGTACGCCTTCGGGTCCTTCGTCCACGCCTCGAAGACGCCGTCGGTGATCTCCTTGACCCAGCCCTCCGGGGCGGAGTGGGCATACGAGGAATACTGGGGCAAACGGAACCGGCTTATGGGCTCATAGCTTTGGTTGGTGACGATGTAGACGTAGTCGTTGGATCGGATGCCCAGGTGGACGCGGGCCTGGGTGGTCTGGAAATCGGCCTCGTAGGAGAAGCCCGCCGCCGGCAGCACGGCGGCGAGGGCCTGGGCGATCAGGATGACGGGGCCGGCCGGCATGCCCGGAGTGTACCACGGGAAGGTGATTTTTGTAACTTCGCCTTCCCGGAGGGACGATACAGGGAACACAGGGGGTTCAGGTGCGGGCCTGAACCCTTTCGTGTGTGGTGCCTCCGGGCTGCGTGAGGCACCTCTGAGGGAACGGAGCATGGACCCTTTCGTGGCGACGCACCCGATCTTCGACCGTCTGACGAAGGTCTACGGGTATGAACTCGCGTTCCGATCGGGCTTTGAGGCCTATTTCCGATCGGCCGTCTCCGGCAGGGCCAAGGGCGAGGCCCGGCAGGTATTCAGCTTCGACGACCTGCTGGGGCCTGCCCGGGCGTATGTCGTCTTCCCGCCGAAATTGCTGATGGCGGACCCGATGCTGCTGGCGCCTCCGGAGACGCTGACAATCGGTGTGCCCGCCGACACGTCGGCGGACGAGAAGGTGCTCGGCGGGTGCAAACGCTTCAAGGACGCCGGGTGCCACATCGGCATCGAAGGCTTCCGCATGGACCATCTCGATAGCCGGTTCCTCGACTTCGCCGACGTGGTCCGCGTGGACTCGGTAAACGCCACCGCCGACGAGCAGAAGACCATCTGCGAGGAGCTGCCCAGCCGGGGGATCCGCCCCCTCGCCCGCGGCGTCGACACCGGCGAGGCCTTCGACACCGCCAGCGAGGCGGGATACTGGTATTTCCAGGGGGATTTCTTCCGCCAGCCCGTGCTGCGCCCGGGCAAGGAAGTCTCCGCCAACAAGCTGACCTTCCTGCAGGTCCTCGACAAGGTCAACCAGCCCGAGTTGGCCTACGACGATCTCGAAGCCCTGATCAAGCAGGACGTCTCGATGACCTACCGCCTGCTGCGGTTCCTGAACTCCGCGTGGTTCGGGCTGCGGCACACGGTCAGCTCCATCCGCCAGGCCCTGGTGCTGCTGGGGCCGGCGGAGGTCCGCATCTGGGCATCCATGCTCGTCCTCAGCGACATGGGCCAGGACAAGCCCAACGAGCTGTTCCGGCGGTCCCTGATCCGGGCCAAGGCCCTCGAGGCCCTCGCCAACGTCATCAAGATGGAGCGGCAGAAGTCTCACCTGTTCCTGGTCGGAATGTTCTCGCTGGTTGAGGCCCTGACCGACATACCCATAGCCCGGGTGCTCGACGGCCTGCCGCTCAACGAGAACGTCAAGGACGCCCTGCTGGGCAAGCCCTGCCCGCTGCGGACCGTCCTGGAAGCGATCGAGCAGTACGAGATGGGCAAGTGGAAGGCCTTCTCCCAGTCCGCCGGCTCCCTCGGGCTCGACGAGTACGTCATGCCCACCGTCTTCCGTGCCGCCAGCAAGTGGGCCGACGACGCCCTCAGCGCCATCTGACCTCGGGACACGGCGTCTGCGGAAGCCCACGTCCGTCACGCCGCTATCTCCCGATACCCGTGCGCCTGCCGACCTGTGGCGATCCGTCCGCGTCCTTCGGGCGCATACAATGGCGCAGACGGGATCGGGCGTAGGAAAGGGCGAATTGCCCTATGGGGAGGTTGCCATGATCAATCGTTCCACATCCACTTGGTTCGTGTCGGCGGTGCTGTTGCTTGTGGCGGCCGCCGGCTTCGTATGGGCCAACGCCGCGAGCGACGAGCACGCGGCCAGACCCGCCATGGGCCCGCCGGACATCTATCAAGCGGCGGCGGCAGCGAAGAACCTCACGACGCTCACCAAGGCCCTGGATGCCGCCGGGCTGACGCTGACCATCAAGGGCCCCGGCCCGTTCACGGTCCTGGCGCCCACCGACGAGGCCTTCAGGAAGCTCCCGCCGGGCACGCTCGACTCGCTGTTGCGCCCGGAAAACCGCAAGCAACTGGCGGAGATCCTGACCTACCACGTGCTGCCCGGGAAGGTGATGTCCGACAAGATCCGCCGGCTCCGGATGGCCGACAGCATCCAGGGCACCACGCTGCTGTTCCGCACCGTCAACGGGAAGGTCTACGTCGACGGCGCGGAGGTGGTGGCGGTGGACATCCCCGCCTCCAACGGCGTGATCCACGTCATCGACCGGGTCATCCTGCCGAAGAACCTCGTCGACGTCGCGGAGGTCTCGGGCCAGTTCCGCACGCTGCTGACGGCGGCGAAGGCGGCCGGGCTGCTCGACGTGCTCAAGGCGCCCGACGAAAGGCTCGCGCTGTTCGCGCCGACCGACGAGGCCTTCGCCATGCTGCCGCCCGGGACGGTCGAGGAACTGCTCAAGCCGGAGAGCAAGAACCGGTTGGCGAACATCCTCAAGTACCACATCGTTCCCGGGCGGAACCTGCTCAAGGCGGGGAAGATCACTCCCATGGCCGGTCCCCCGCTGGAGGTGGTGGAGGAGGAAGGGGTCTTCACGGTCAACGGGGCCAACGTGCTGCTGGAGAACATCAAGGCCACCAACGGCATGGTCCACGTGATCGACCGCGTGCTGATCCCGCCGACCGACGCGCCCGCCGCCGACGCCAACAAGCAGGCCATGCTGCTGATCGAAAAGGCCATCGAGCGCGGCGTGCCCGCGTTCAACATGGGCGATCCCGGCACCTGCGCCGCCATCTACGAGGCCGCCGCCAGGAGCCTGCTCGCCGCCCACGCCGACGCCCTGGACGACTCCTCACGGATTCGGCTCAACCAGGCGCTCGATCAGGCCAAGGACGAGCACAACATGCGCACGCGCGCCTGGACGCTCCGTCACGCGCTGGATGACGTCCACCGCTGGCTGGAAAGGGGCCGGGTGAAGTAGAGCCGGACCGCCGCCGGCCCCCGGCGATCAGGATTCCAGGATGACGATCGAGGCCGTCCGGTGCCGCGGGACGGTGATGGTCAGGGTGTCGCCTTCCCGGCTCAGGGCGGCCTCGTCGGCGCCCTCGTAGTCCACCGACCGGACCGTCGCGCGGCCGACCTTCTCCGAGCCGGCGAAACGGACCACGACCGGCAGGTCGGTGGCGACCCCGCCGTCGGCGAACATGCTGCGGTTCTCGGTCACCATCGTCACGATCACCCGCCCATCGGGGACGCGGAAGATGTTGCCGCGGACCGGCGCGGGCAGCTC
>DASRZG010000571.1:0-9525 GCA_035686585.1 Phycisphaerae bacterium | reverse complement strand
GCGGCCGGTCCGGGGGCTATGGTGGATCAACGGACCCGCGCTTCGGCGCGGACCCGCCCGTACCCTGTGCACCACCGAAAGGAGATCACCACATGCAGGAGTTGACCGCGTCGAATCTGCGCAGCGCCTTCGGGGGAGAATCCATGGCCCACATGCGATACAAGATCTGGGCCGACAAGGCCGCCCAGGAGGGCTTCCCCAACGTTGCCCGGCTGTTCACGGCCATCTCCCGGGCCGAGCAGGTCCACGCCACCGGGCATTTCAAGGCCCTCGCCCGGGTCGGTGGGGCGTTCCTGTGCGCCTCGGGCGGAGGGTTCGGCCTGACCGACACCAGCGCGAACCTGGCCGGGGCCATCGAGGGCGAGACCTTCGAGGTCGAGTCCATGTACCCCGCCTACCTTGCCGAGGCCCGCCGCCAGGGCGAGGCGGCGGCGGAGAAAAGCTGCCTGTACGCGTGGGAGGCGGAGAAGATCCACGCGGCCATGTTCGCCAAGGCCCGACGGGCCGTCGGTTCCGGCAAGGACGTCAAGCTGGGGACGGTGCAGATCTGCCTGGTCTGCGGGCACACGGTCGAAGGCGACGCCCCGGACAAGTGCCCGATCTGCTCGGCCGTCAAGAGCAAGTTCGTGGCGTTCGCCTGAGCGGGCGCCTCAGCGCCCGGCCGGGGCGGGCGGCGGCAGGGGCGGCTCGCCGCCCGGCGCGGACGGCATCAGCGTGGGCGCCGCCGCTATGGCGGCGGTGCGGATGTCCTCGGGGCTGCCCCCGCCTTGCGCCTCGGTCACACGCGGGCGGAGGATCTGCAGCGCCGCCACCGCCATCTTCACCCGCCCCAGCGACGGCAGGTGCCGCACGTGGACCGCGGTCTGGACGTAGGATGTGCAGGTCGGGCCGCGCGCGATGTTCCAGATCAGCAGGGCGGCCAGGGGGCAGATCAGGCCCAGCCACACCGGGATCGCCTCGCCGATGCTGACCATGAGGATCACCAGCAGCGCCAGGACGACAATGAGAATCGCCGAGAACGCCGCCCCCGTGCCCGTGCGGCGGACGATCAGCCCGTGCATGTCGCGGAAGTAGAACCGGTGGTACAGGTGCGACGTCCCCAGCCGGGTCTCCTGCAGCAGGTGGTCCTCGCCCAGCCAGAGGGTGGTCATCCGGCTGGACTTGAGCCAGCCCTGGGTCAGGCAAACGTAGTTTCCGTGCTCGGCCGCCATCAGTCCCTCACAGGAACAGGTACAGCCCCAGCCCGGCCCAGCCGAGGATCTGGGCGACCGCGACGGTCACGGCCGCGATCCACGTGCCCTGCCCGCGGGGGACGATCTCATTCCGCGTCCGCCCGTGGCGGGCGGTGAGGTACAGGGCGAACAGCGGGGTGATCAGCGTCGGGTAGATCGCCAGGCGCAGCGCCAGGCGGTCGTAGTACGTTCGGCGGACGTCGAGTTCGGTCTCACCGCCGGCCGCCGACCCGGCCGCCACGCACGCGGGGCACAGGTGGCCGGCGCCCACCTCGATGTCGCACAGCTCGCACAGGAACCGCCCGCACCGGTCGCACACCACCGACGCCTTCTTGGAGGTGTGGTAGAAGCAGCTTGCCTGGTCGTCGGCGATCACCCTCTCGCCGATCCGCCCGGTTCGGGTGTCGGCCAGCAGGGCGGGGAAGGCGGCCACGATCAGGTCCGCCCCGCAGGTCGGGCAGGGCGTCATCCGGTGGAGGTTGTATTGCCCCGCCGGCAGGGGCGCCCGGCATCGCGTGCAGAATATCACAGTGCCGGCCATGGTCTTGCCCGCCTACTTCCAGATCACCCGCGTCTTGCAGATGTGATCGTGCAAGGCCCGCTTCTCGCTGTCGAATCCGGCGATGATATGGCCGATGTAGATGGTCAACTGGCTGAGTAGCTCGGCCCAGAACCGCGCGAAGGCCCGCAGGTAGGTCACCTTCCCTCCCTCCGCCGTGACCACGCGCAGCCCGCACGCCAACTTGCCCAGCGTCGCGCCATACTTGCCCACCATCACCGTCTTGTACACGATGGCGAACGTCAGAACGACCAGGACGGCCAGCAGTTGCACCGCCACCGCGGCGCCGCCCCTGCTGTTGGAGCCGATCAGCACGGGCACGGTCAGCAGGTTCGTCGCCACGCTGACGATCTGGAGGGCGATGTAGTCGATGATCCAGGCGGCGAACCGAATCCAGAACCCCGCGTAGCGAACGATCCCCTGCTGCAATCCCATCGCGGCCGCGTCCGGGGGGACGCCCTCGCGAATCCGCTGGAAGAACAGCGGCTTGCACTCGGCGCACACCCAGTGGCTTTCGAAGGCGATCATGTCCTCGGTCTGGTACATCCTGCCGCACTGGCAGCAGAACCCCCACGCCGGCGCGACCGCCTGGGCGGCCTGCCCGGTCGCCGGGTCCAACGCCGCCCCGGCCGCCGGATCGGCCCCCAGCGCCGAGTCCTGCTGGGCTACCTGCTGGGCGTAGACCTGCTGATACGGCAGCCAGTTGGCCATGCCGTCGGCCCAGACCAGCGTACTGGCACGGATCCGCCCCTCACTGACCAGCCGCTGGAACTGCTCCGGCGGCACGGGCCCGAACTGCTGATTGCTCTCCGCGAAATACCAATCCATGATGTCCCTCGTTGACCCGCCGGTCGGGGCCGGAACCGTCCCGCAATCCCGCGATCTTTGTCCAGAGTTTACCGCGCCGCCCCCGCCGATCAAGCGCGCTTCGCCCTGGGGATTTGCCCGGGATGATACCGCCCGGCCCCGCCGGTGACATGTCGAATCCCGCCGCCGATTGGACACGTCCCGCCCTTGCATCCGCCGGCTGGAAATGGGATAAAGGATGTCAGGCGTGCTTGGGGGCGGACCCGGGCGCCTCGCCCGGTTCGCCGAAGGGACTCGATCGCAATGGTAGAGAAGGCCCGACATGCCGGACCGGCCCGCCCTCCCGACGTGGTGGCGGTGGTCGAGGAGCTGCTGGGCAGGGCCCTCGAGGCCCAGGCCAGCGACGTGCATTTCGAGCCCACCCCGTCCGGGCTGGTGGTCAAGTACCGCCTGGACGGCGCCCTCCAGACGGTCCAGACGCTGCCGGCGGCGCTGGCCGAGAACGTCATCTCGCGCCTGAAGGTCCTCGGCGGGCTGCTGACCTATCGCACCGACATCCCCCAGGAGGGCAGGATCGACCGCCCCGGCGGGCCCGGCGGGGCGGTGTTCCAGCAGCGGCTTGCCGTGTTCCCGACCGTGCACGGCCAGCGGGCGGTGGTCCGGCTGTTCTACCAGGATTCCGGCCTCGACGAGCTGGACGAGCTGGGACTGCCGGAGAGCATCTGCGCCGACCTGAAGCGGATGGTGGCGGCCAACCGGGGCGTGCTCCTGCTGACGGGCCCTGCCGGTTCGGGCAAGTCCACCACGCTGGCGGCGATCATGCGGTACATCCTGGCGCGGTATCCGGGCAAGAGCATCGTGGCCCTGGAAGACCCGGTGGAGCGGCACGTGGCGGGCGTGACGCAGGTGGAGATCCCCGCCCATGGGGCGATGACGTTCCCCGTGGCGCTGCGGTCGCTGCTGCGGCAGGACCCGGAGGTGCTGATGGTCGGCGAGGTCCGCGACGCCGAGACCGCCCGGATCGTCGTCGAGGCCGGGCTCACGGGGCATCTGCTGTTGACCACCATGCACTCCGGCACGCCGGCCGGGGCGCTGATCCGGCTGCTGGAGATGGGCGTCGAGCCCTACCAGGTAACCTCCGCCGTCGCGGCCGTGCTGAACCAGCGGCTCGTCCGCCGGCTGTGCGAGCGGTGCAAGAGGCCCGACGAGCAGGGCGGGTTCGCCCCGGGCGGCTGCCAGAGCTGCCACCGGACCGGCTATCGCGGGCGGGTGCTGATCGCCGAACTGGTCCGGATGGACCCCGCCATCCGCGCCGCCGTGGGCGCCAAGGCCGACCAGCAGCAGATCGAGGGCATCCTGCTGGAGCGGGCGCACCAGGGCATCCTGGACAGCGGCATGGCCCTGATCGCCGCGGGGGTGACGACGCGCCGGGAGTTGAATCGAGTCTGCGGCTACGCCGACGACGAGGAGACGCCATGCCGATCTTCGAATACGAAGCGCTGAGCGCCCCCGGGCGGCTGATGACGGGCAGGATCGAGGCCTCCGACAACGCGGAGGCTCGCGAACTGCTTGGCGGCATGGGGCTGACGGTCAACTCGCTGGCCGAGGGCAAGCCCGTCCGGCCTCTGCGCCCCATCAGCCGCGGCGAGTTCCTCCTGTTCAACCAGCAGTTGGCGTCGATCGCCGAGGCGGGGATTCCGCTGGAGCGGTCGCTGCGGGAGCTGTCGGCGGACGTGACCGGCGCCCGGATGCGGAAGCTGATCGGGGCGATCGCCGACGACCTGGAGGCGGGGGCGACCATCGAGCAGGCCGTCGAGAGGCACAAGGCCCACTTCCCGCCGCTGTACGGGCGTATCCTGGCGGCGGGCATCCGGACGGGCCGGCTCAGCGAGATGCTCACCAGCCTCAACCGCCACCTGGAGACGGGCCGGCAGACGCGCCGGATCGTGATCGAGTCGGCGTGCTATCCCGCCATCGTGCTGGCGTTGACCGCGGCGATCTCGACGTTTGTGCTGGCGGTGATCGTCCCGCGCTTTGAGGTGCTGATCGAGAGCATGGATATGGCGACCCCTGCGATCACGGCGGCGGTGTTCACGGTGTCCCGGAACCTGGGGCGGATCTGGATCGGCGTGGGCATTTTCGCCGCGATCCTGGTGATGATGAGGGTGGCGGGGGGGCGGTCGCCGGGGGGGCGCCGGGCGATGGAGCAGTTGGCGATGAACGTGCCCGTGCTGGGGCGGATCTATCGCAACTCGCTGCTGGCGAGGCTGGCGGACGCGATGGCGGCGCTGGTTTCGGCCGGGGTGGACATGCCCTCGTGCCTGAGGCTGGGCGCGTCGGCGACCGGCTCGGAGGTCATCCGCCACGAGTGCGAGGGCACGGCGCGGGGCGTCGAGGCGGGCAACAGGCTCTATGTCGCCGGCGCCGGCTGCAAGGTCATCCCCAAGCTGTTCCTGTACTCGATCGAATGGGGCTCGGACCGCGGGGAGCTGGCGGACAACCTTTACGGGCTGGCTGAGATGCACGCCGAGCAGGCCCGGACGAACCAGTCGCGCCTCCGCGCGGTGATGATGCCCGTCCTGCTGCTGGTGGTCGGGATCGTGGTGGGCCTGACGGCGGTGGCGATGTTCGCTCCGCTCGCGGCGATGATGAGATGGATGGGGGGAGGAATTCAGGCAATCTAGTCAAACCGGGACCCGGCGGCACAACTCCGTGACCTGGGCCGGATGAAAGGATGGACAGGTCAAGAGCCTGTTCCACGAAAGATGGTCTGGGTAGCGATCGGCATCCTGGCGATGATGGGCTGTGCGGCCCTGGCGGCGCGTGTGCCCGCGATTGGCCTGCCGGCGGGCGTGTTGGCGTCCCTGGTCCTGCTGATCGGCCCGATCGCGCAGGGGCAACCGGCCGCGGCCGCGATCGCCCCCGCCGTCCTGCTGGCCACGCTGGCGGCGGTCATCCTGGGACGCTCCTCGCCCGATGGCATCCGCACCCCGCACCACTTCGCCAAGTGGATCCTGATCGTCCTGGCGATCCTGGGCGTGCTGACCGTGGCCTTCGCCGCGCCGTTGGTCTGGGCCTACGGCGTGCTGTACGCGGCTGCCTTCGGCTTCTGCCTGCTGACCGCGGCGTTCGCCTCGCGGCGCGCGATCGCCGACGACGTCCTGGCCACCATCGCCGCCGCCGTCCGGCAGAACTTGCCCCTGCACGGCGCCCTGGCCGCGGCCGCCGAGGGACGCTCCGACAAACGCTCCCACGTCCTCCGCCGCATCTCCAGCCGGTTGGCGACGGGCGCCCCGCTCAGCGAGGCCCTGCGGTCGGGCTTCCGCGGCTGCCCCGGGCACGCCCTGGCCCTGATCACCGCCGCCGAACGGACCGGGCAGATCTCCGCCGCCGTCGCCTGTCTCCAGAAGGATGTCGCGGAGCGGCGCAACCGCCGGCCCGCCGATGGGGCCGTCCACCCGTGGTATCCCCTTATCGTGCTGCTGATCTGCCTGATCGTGCTGATCGGCATGTCAATGCTGATCGTTCCGAGGTACGAGAAGATTCTGGGGACATGGAAATCGCAACTGCCGGCGCTGACGCGGGGGGTGATGGGTGTTGCCAGATGGGCTTGCGCGTTCGGCGTCGTGGGAATTCCGCTGCTGTTGGGGGCCATCCTGATCACCGGCGCGGTCTTGTGGATCGTCACCTCGGTCAGGCCCCGGCGCCCGGACAGCCCCCGTCTGCTGTCGGTCGTGGGCGACTGGCTGAAGTGGCGCCTGCCGGGATTCCGCTGGTTCGAGCGGAACGACTCGCTGCTGCACACGGTCGAATTCCTCCGGTTGGCGCTGGAGGCGGGCAATACGGTAGATGATGCCGTCTCGGCCGCGCGCGACCTGGACGTGAACTGCTGCTTCCGCAAGAGGCTGACGCGTTGGCGCGACCGCATCCTCCGCGGCGAGAACGTGGCCGAGGCCGCCCGCAAGACGGGCATGGGCAGGGCAGTGGCGTGGGCGTTCGACACCAAGGCCAACCCCGCCCAGACGCCGCGGGTGCTGGCGTCGCTGGAGACCTTCTACCGCGGCAGCCACAACCACGCCGCCCATCTCGTGCGATCCGCCCTGTGGCCGTGCGTGAGCCTCGGCCTGGCGCTGCTGGTGGGCGTGATCGTGGTGGCCATGTTCCTGCCGTTGAAGGCGATCATCGAATCGGGCATGGGGAGTTCGGGTCCATGATGAACACGGCGATGCCATACGCACCTTCGTCAATCGACAATCGCCAGTCGCCAATCCGCAATCGGTCGGCTGCGGGCGGCTGGCTGGTGGCGGAGCTGCTGGTGGGCATGTCCCTGATCGCCCTGATCATCGGCGCGCTGGCCGCGGTGAGCTTCCAGGCCCGCCAGCTGGAGGAGCTGCACGTGCTCAAGCAGCAGTGCCTGGCCGCCGGACAGGGGCAGCTTGATAGCATCTCGGCCACGGGAAGGGCCCTGTCCGACGCGGACGTTCAGCGTCTCTGGCCGGGGGTGGAGACCGCCATCGCCCGCGCCGACGGCGCCGGCGACTGGGCGGGCTTGACGCGGGTGAGCGTGACCGCCACCGCACGGCGGAACCAGCGGACCGTCCGGGTCGAGCTGGCACGGTACGTGCCCGGGAAGGAGGGGCGGTAGCATGCGGAAAGGGGTCACGCTGGTGGAGCTCCTCCTGGCGGTGTCCATCCTCCTGATGGTCGGGGCCATCTCGGTCGAGCTGTTCGGGACCATCGTACGCGACATTCCCGACCGCAAGCGTGCGATCGACGAGCACACCGCCCTGGCCGGGATGGTCCGGCAGATGCGCAAGGACGCCTCGGCCGCCACGGACGCCTCGGCCGAGGAGGGCACGGGCGGGCTCGTCCTGACCTGCCCGGCGGGGAAGGTCCGATACCAGGCGGCGGCGGGGCGGGTCGAGCGGACCGAAGAGCCGGCCGACGCCGGCGGGCGCGGCAGGACCATGGCCTGGCCTGTTCCCCACGCGACGGTCCGGTGGGACGTCCGCCGGGATGGCGGCAGGGCCGTCGGCTTGGAAGTGCGGACGAAGGTCGATCCGGTCGGCAGGGCCCGCGACCAGAGGCCCCTGGCCAACGCCCACGTGCTCCTTCTCGGCGCCGCCGGGCGAGAGGGGGACAAACCATGAGATCGGCGTCGAACAAGGGCTTCTCGATCATCATCGCGCTGCTGATGCTGGTGCTGGCGGGCGCGGCGCTTGTGGTGCTGGCCCACGCCTCCGCCTCGATAGCGACCGAGACGCAGACGGCCGCCTGCCACGCCCGCTCGGGCAACCTCATCGCCAGCGCCCGCGCCTGGGCGCAGGTCCACGCCGCCGACAAGATCGGCCGCAAGACCCTTCCCGCCAAGGACCTGGCCGGGCCGGGCGCGGAGCTGACCGTCAGCGTCGATCACGACGGCCGGACGCTGCGGATCCACGCCGTCTGCCCCCGCGGGCGCCGCACATTCACCCGGAACGTCGTCGAGCCCGTGCCCGCAGGCGCCCCCGAGCCCGTCGCTCGCCCATAATCCGCGAGACCAACGGGGGTTTCCGGGCGTTTCATCCCTGTCGGAAGTGACTTCCCTGTTCACCGCGGAGGACGCGGAGATCGCAGAGGATCATCCTGTTGTGACGCTTCCGGCGCGGAATCGCCTTGGAATGGAATCGACACACCGTTCCCGTTCGAGAGCAGTTGACTCTCCGCGTCCTCCGCGACCTCCGCGGTTTGTCAGGAATCCGGCCTGGATTGGAGAATGCCATTGCGAAGGAGCGGCCACATCCTGATGGCGGCGCTGCTCTGCCTGACAGCGGCCGGGGCGGCCCAGCAGGCGGGGCAAGGTGACGAAGGGGAGGCGATCCTCGGCGTCGGCGGGTACTGGCGGCAGCACGTGACGTTCCTGCCCCCGCGGGTCTCGGCCGCTGCCGCCCGGGCGGCGGGGCTGGAGGCGGACGGGCAGGCCCGCCAGGTGAAGCTCCGCACGGGGCGGTCGAAGCTGCTGTCCCTGCCGACCGTTCCGCCGCCGGCGGGCTGGACGGGGGCGGACTTCGACGACCGGACGTGGGACCGGACCATGGGCGTGTACACCACCGGCTACCAGGAGGTGGGGCAGGTCTGCCGGCGGGGCAAGTTCGTCGTGTCCGACCCGGCCGGGGTCCGCGGGCTGACGCTGGAGCTCGGCTACGCCGGCGGGGCGGTGGTCTACCTCAACGGGCAGGAGGTGCTCCGCGCGGCCATGCCAGCCGGGGACATCACGCCCCGCACGGCCGCCGACGACTACCCGCTCGAGGCGTTCTTCGTGGCCTCGGGCCAGCGCAAGGGCAAGCTGCTGCATTCGTACACGGACCGCGCCCTGACCGGGCAGTTCGCCCTCCGCGCCCGCAAGACCGGCCCGGTGGCGCTGCCGGTCAAGCTGCTGCGCAAGGGCGTCAACGTCTTGGCGGTGGAGCTTCACAGCGCCAACTACCCGGCCGAGTGCGTCAAGGAAGGCGTGGGCGAGTTCGCCGCGATCGGCCTGGGCAGGCTGATCCTGCGCGCCCGTGCGGCCGATGGGGCGGTCGCGCCCGCCGTGGCCAGGGGGACGGGGCTGGAGGTATTCAACGCCGAGGTCACCGAGGAGGTGACCGAGCTGGACTACGGCTCGCCGGGCGAGCCGCGGCAGCCGATGCGGATCGCCGCCCTGCGCAACGGCAGATGGTCGGGGCAGGTGGTGGCGGCCTCAACGGAGCCGATCGAGGGCCTGTCCGCGCAGGTGGGCCCGTTGACCCATGCCGAGGGGAAGGGCTCGATCCCGCCCGCCGCGATCGCCGTCCGCTACGGCCTGAAGGGCGGGTCGATGCAGCACCGTGGCGGGAGCGTCTACGGCGGGCCGACGGGCACGCCGATGGGCGTGCATTTCCGGCGGTTCGACGGCTTGGCGGACCAGCC
>DASRZG010000570.1:0-2600 GCA_035686585.1 Phycisphaerae bacterium | reverse complement strand
TTCGAGCTACAGTTGGGCGTCGAGTTCTGCGTAAACATCCTGGTCGGCGACGCGGCTGGCCTGGCGCCGGGCGCGGCCCGCCGGGTGCAGTTGCAGGCCCCCGAGCCGGTGGACGACCTGGTCCTGGAGTTCGAGACCGGTGCCCACTGGGCGATCCAGGCCAAGGCGGGCCCCTCCGTCCGCGTGGAATGGAACCCGGACCGCCCTTTCGGCAAGGCGCTGCGGCAGCTCTACGAGGGCGCCACCTCCGACCAGATCGACCTGGCCCCTGACTCGCTCGACCAGGTCGTGCTGGCGGTCGACCACCGCGCCCCGGCCAGCGTCACCGACTTTGGCCACTGGGTCGCCAGGGCGCGCCACCATCACACGTGGGAGCGCTTTGCCGCCGCGTGCACCAACCAGGCCGAGCGGGAGTGGGTGCGCCAACTGCCCGCACTTGTGGCCGCCGAGCCCGGCGACGAGCTGCTGACCTTCCTCAGGAAGCTGTACGTCCGGCGGCGGCCGGCGGCAGACGAGTGGCGGAGCGACCTGCGGGGCCGGCTCAGGGATTTCGGCGTTCCCGATAACAGCACCGCCGACCGGGTCCTGGACGTGCTCCTGGCGCGGGTGGCGGAGGTGGCCCCTGATGCCGGGCAACTGGACTACGACGACCTGCGCCGGGCCTGCGAGGGCATCCCAGGCATCCCCCGCCCCGGCGCGTCCGCGTTTCGCCTCTTCCGCCACCCGAGCGAGGACGAACTCTATCGCGTGCTGCACATGCCGCCCGTCCGGTTGGATCACTTCGTCGAGCGCCCCGAACTGGCCGAGGCGCTGGGCTCCGGCCAGGGCGTGCTGGTGGCGGGCCGGCCGGGCAGCGGCAAGAGCCACGCGCTGATCAAACTGGCGCTGGCCCGGCCCGATTGGCCCGTCGTCGTCGTCGCCGGCCACTTCCGGGAGGACGACCTGGGCCGTCTCGTCGCGCAGTTGCGCCGCGTCCACGGCCCGGTCCAGCTCCTATGGGACAACGTGCACGACAAGCCCAGCCTGTTCGCCGACGCGGTGCTGCGGCTGAGCGAGCGGGCCGACGACGTGCGCGTGCTAGCTGCCTACCGGGAGCAATACGAAGGGACCGTGCGGGAGCGGGTGACGCCCGACCTGTGCCGCCGCGCCGGGCTGCCCCCGGAGCCACTGCGGCTGCAACCGTTCGACGAGGATCAGGCGACCCAGATGGCCCAGACGGTGGTCGAGGCGCTCGCTCTTGGGCTGGACGCGGACGCCCGGGACGCCTTTGCCCACCACATCCGGCATGGGGATGGTGGCCCGCTCTTTGCCCTCTCCATCGGGCTCCTTCTGCAGGAGAGGGAAACACAGGCAGGGCGGGTGCACGCGGCCGACGTCACCGGACTGCCAGACGCCCTGCTGGACGTCTGGCGGCACCTGTACCAGCGATTGGCGGATCGGCCCAACGGCTTTGCCATGCAGAGCCTGCTGTCGGTGCTCCGCTTCCTGCACCAGATCGACTGCTCCCTCCACGTGCGGCTGGCGGAACTCCTCTTCACCCACGTACTGGGCCACAGCCGGGGTGAATTCGGCGGTGCGGCGCGGACGCTGGCGCGGGAAGGCTGGCTGCGGCGGGAGGAGGACGCTTTTGTCGCCCACGACGTCACGTTGGAGGCGGCGACTGGGGAAGCGGATGACTTCCAGCGGTTCATCCAGTTTGCCTGGGAGGGGATAGACGGTGCAGAGCGATCGTTAGGGTCGTTGCGCGACGCGGCCGGCCGGTTCTTCTATGGGCAAATCGCCTTCGCCAGGAGCAAGGACGAGCGACGACACGCCGCCGAGGCCGCCGTCCGCTTCGGGGCATGGGCCGTAGCGGACTTCCGCGCAGTCCATTCCCTGGCGCAATTGGCCATATCCCTCAACAACGCCTCTGCTTTTTACAGCGCCCTGGCGGAGCTGGAAGAGACGCGGGAGGGCCGGGGGCAGTTGCTCGAGCAGGCGGTGGCAGCCATCGAGGAGGCCGCTCGGCTGTACCGCGACCTGGGGCTGCGCGCCGAACTGGCGACATCCCTCAACAACGCCTCTGTTTTTTACAGCGACCTGGCGGAGCAGGAAGGGACGCGGGAGGGGCGGGTGCGGCGGCTCCAGCAGGCGGTGGCCGCCGTCGAGGAGGCCGCCCGCCTGTACCGCGACCTGGGGCTGCGCGCCGAACTGGCGGCGTCCCTTAACAACGCCTCGGGCTGTTACAGCGACCTGGCGAGGCAGGAAAGGACGCGGGGGGGGCGGGTGCAGTTGCTGGAGCAGGCGGTGGCCGCCATCGAGGAGGCCGCCCGCCTGTACCGCGATCTGGGGCTGCGCGCCGACCTGGCGACGTCCCTCAACAACGCCTCGCTTCGGTACGGCGACCTGGCAGGGCTGGAAGGGACGCGGGACGGGCGGGTGCGGCGGTTGGAGCAGGCGGTGGCCGCCATCGAGGAGGCCGTCCGCCTGTTCCGCGACCTGGGGCTGCGCACCGAACTGGCGACGTCCCTCAACAACGCCTCCAATCGGTACAGCGAGTTGGCGGGGCAGGAAGAGACGCGGGAGGGGCGGGTGCGGCGGCTGGAGCAGGCGGTGGCCGC
>DASRZG010000569.1:0-25774 GCA_035686585.1 Phycisphaerae bacterium | reverse complement strand
GGCGCCAACCCGTCGGAGCCGGCCGAGGACGGCGGGGCCCAGGCGGCCGAGGCCGTCCTCGCGCCCCGCCCCATGACGTACAAGAGGCAGATGAACCGCGCCAACATCATCATGGCGGCGCTGTTCGTCGGCGCGGGCGCCTTGGTGTTCCTCCTGACGCTGCGGAGGGGGCCCGCCCAGGCGTCGGCGGAGGTGCGGACCCTCCGGTCGGAGGTCAACGATGCCCTGAAGCAGTTCGAGTCCAGCGGCCGCTTTACCGCCCTGGCCTCCGGCGCCCGGGTCGACACCGACCAACTGCTGGACAAGTTCAAGGACCAGGTCTCGCAGCGGCAGATCCCCGCCAGCGCCCTGCGCAAGGACCCGTTTGTGTTCGTGCCCCCGCTCAGGCCCCAGGCCGGCAGCGCCGGCGCGGGCCAGACGGCGGACAGGACCCCTCCGGCCGACCCCAAGGCGCAGTCCCGGCGCGAGGCCCAGACGCGGTTCGAGGCCCTGTGCCTCCAGGGCATCCAGCGCGGGCAGGCGGGCATGGTCGCCATTGTCTCCAACAACCTCGTTGCCCCCGGGCAACGGATCGACTGCTTTACGGTCAAGAAGATCGAAGAGGGATCGGTGACGCTGGTCTGGGAGGGCGAGGAGTTCGTCCTCAAGATGCCTTGACGGGAGATCGCGTGGCGCAGACAGGCTCCAACTCGACGCGGCAGAAGGACGGGCCCGTCCAGCCCCCGGTGGACGAGGAGGTCGCGTTCGCCACCGTCTGGTCCCCCGACGAGGTCAGCGACGTACCCCGGGGTCCGGGCGCCGTGCTGCTGGAGAGCGGCCAGATCACGATGGACCAGTACGAGGCCGCCCGCAAGCGTCAGCAGGACGACCCGCACATGAGCGTCCTGGACGCCCTGGTGGAGGCCAAGGCCGTCAGCGAAACGGCCGTGCTCCAGGCGGTCGCGTCGTACTTCAAGGTGCCGTTCATGTCCATCACCTCCGAGGACGTGGAGGCCGCCACCTTCGAGCTGCTGGACCAGGTCTTCATTCATCGCCGGCACGTGATCCCGATCCGCCGGGAGGGGGAGCACGTGATCGTGGGCGTGTCGGACCCGGCGGACCTGTTCCTGGTGGAGGAGGTCCGCCGCCGCATCCGCAGGCCGGTGCAGATCGTGCTGACGCCCGCGCAGGACATCGAGAATGTCCTGGAGAAGCTGGGCGGCTCGCCGCTGGACGACGTCGAGGAGATCATCGAGGGGATCAACGAAGACGACGTGGAGGTGGTCGACAGCGCCAGCGAGGAGGTGACGGACCTGGAGAAGATCGCCGGGGAGAGCCCGGTGATCCGGTACGTCAACTTCCTGATCGCCCGCGCGGTCCAGGAGGGCGCCAGCGACATCCACATCGAGCCGGGGGAGGGTTCGCTGCGCATCCGCTACCGGATCGACGGCATTCTGTTTAAGCAGCCCGCCCCGCCTTACCAGATGACCGCGGCGATCATCTCGCGCCTGAAGATCATGGCCAACATCGACATCGCGGAGCGCCGCCTGCCCCAGGACGGGCGGATCCGGGCGATGGTCCACGGCAGGCACGTGGACCTGCGCGTCAGCACCCTGCCGATCACCCACGGCGAGAAGTGCGTCATCCGTATCCTGGACAACCGCTCCATCATGATCGGCCTGGACAACCTGGGCATGGACCCGGAGACCCTGGCGGGCTTCGCGCGGCAGATCAAGGAGCCCCACGGGATCGTCCTGGTGACGGGCCCGACCGGCAGCGGCAAGACGACCACGCTGTACTCGGCCCTGCGGACGATGGACGGGGACTCGCTGAACATCTCCACCGTCGAGGACCCGGTCGAGTACGAGTTGAGCTACGCCAACCAGGTGCTGGTGCGGGAGGGGATCGGCATGACCTTCGCCGCGGCGCTGCGGTCGCTGCTGCGGCAGGACCCGGACGTGATCATGGTCGGCGAGATTCGCGACGAGGAGACCGCCCGGATCGCGGTCCAGGCGTCGCTGACCGGGCACCTGGTGCTGTCCACCCTGCACACCAACGACGCGCCGTCGAGCATCACCCGGCTGATCAACATCGGCATCGAGCCGTACCTGATCGCCGCCAGCGTCAACGCCGTGATCGCCCAGCGCCTGGTGCGCCGGGTCTGCCCTCACTGCAAGCAGCCCGTCGAGACCCTGCGCGAGGGCATCGCGCAGTACCTCCAGCGCCACGGGGTGCAAATCGAGCGGGTCTACCAGGGCGCCGGGTGCGAGAAGTGCCGCCAGACGGGCTACTCCGGGCGGGTGGGCCTGTACGAGCTGGTGACGCTGGACGACGACATCCGCGACGTGGTGACGAGCAACCCGTCGCTGATGGAGCTGCGCCGGATGTGCCGGGATCGGGGGATGCGAACCCTCCAGACGGACGGCCTGGCGAAAGTGGCGCAGGGGCTGACCAGCGTGGAGGAGGTCGCCAAGGCGACCGAAGCTTTCTGACGAGGAGGCACCGGAGGCATCCCGCCGCGGCGGACCGCGCCGGCGTGCGGGGATCAGGAGAGGACTGCCATGGATATGGAAGGCCTGCTGCGAGAGGCGATCAAACGAGGCGCGTCGGACGTCCACGTGGTGGTGGGCCGGCCGCCGATCGTGCGGATCAGGACCGAGCTGATCCCCACCGACAGGCCGGTGGTGTCCGACGAGGACGCGCGGGCGATGGTCCGCGAGATGGTGGGCACGCGGCGGTTCGCGCTGTTCATGCGCCGCCGGGACCTGGACTTCTCGCTGGAGGTGCCGGACTGCAGCCGGTTCCGCGTCAACGCGCACTTCCAGAAGGGGTCGGTGGCGGTCGCCTTCCGGGCGATTCCCAAGATCGTCCCGCCCCTGGCGAGCCTGAACCTGCCGCCGGTGGCCGGGACGTTCACCGATCTGCCGCGCGGGCTGGTGCTGGTGACGGGGGAGACGGGCGCGGGCAAGAGCACGACGCTGGCGGCGATGATCGACGCGATCAACCACAAGTACGACCGGCACGTGATCACGCTGGAGGACCCCATCGAGTACGAGCTGACGGCGGACAAGTGCGTCATCGAGCAGCGGGAGGTGGGCATCGACGTGCCGAACTTCGCCTCCGGGCTCCGCCACGTCCTCCGCCAGGACCCGGACATCATCCTGGTCGGCGAGATGCGCGACCTGGAGACCACCAGCGCCGCCATCACCGCCGCCGAGACGGGGCACCTGGTGCTGTCGACCCTGCACACCCAGTCGGCGGCGCAGACCTGCGAGCGGATCATCGACATCTACCCCGCCGACCAGCAGAACCAGATCCGCACCATGCTCGCCGACACCCTGATGGCGGTGGTGACCCAGACCCTGTTCAAGCGGCTCGACGCCAAGGGCATGGTGCCGGCGGCGGAGGTGCTGGTCTGCAACAGCGCCGCCCGGGCGTGCATCCGGGAGAACCGGATCTTCGAGATTCCCAACATCATCCAGACCAACGCCGCCAAAGGCATGATCACGCGGGACCAGTCGATCAAGACCCTGTACCTGAACGGCTACATCAGCCGGGAGGACGCGCTGGCCAAGGCGAACCTGCGGGACAACCTCCGGCAGGCCCTCAGCGCGTGAGCAGTGAGGTGCAACCATGGCGCAATATCAATTCCAGGTTCGTGACGTCGGCGGGGGCGTGTCGACCGGCACGGTGACCGCCGCGAGCCTGTCCGAGGCGGCCAGCCTGGTCCGCAGCCAGGGGGCGCAGCTTCTGGACATCAGCCCCGCCAGCGGGGCCAAGGGGGTGCTGGACAGGCTCCGCTCGATCAGCATCGAGTTGGGGCCCGGTCTCAACGACATCCTGGCCTTCACCTCCGAGCTGTCGGTGATGATCAAGGCCGGCATCAGCATCCGCGCCGCGGTGGAGGGGTTGGCCGACCAGATTCCCAACGCCAAGTTCCGGGCCACCGTCCAGCAGATCGGGCGGGACGTGGAAGCGGGCAAGAGCTTCTCGGAGGCGCTGGCGCGCCATCCGAAGGTGTTCGACCCGCTGTACATCAACATGGTCCGGGCGTCGGAATCGGCGGGCAACTTCGGGCACATGCTCGAGCGGATCGCCAGCTACCTCCGCCAGCAGTGCGAGATCCGCTCCATGGTCCGCGGGGCGCTGATCTACCCGGGCATCATCGGCACGTTGGCCGTGGGCACCACCATCTTCCTGCTGACCTTCGTGCTGCCCCGGTTCAAGGGGATCTTCGCGGGCAAGGAGGACATCCTGCCCGTCCCGACCAAGATGCTGCTGGCGATCAGCGCGTTCCTGCGGGGGTACTGGTACCTGGTGGTGGCGGGCCTGGCGATGGGGTCCGTGGGCTTCTACTACCTGATCCACACCCCCGTCGGGCGGGTCTGGTGGGACGGCGTGAAGCTGAAGATCCCGCTGTTCAGGCGGATGTTCCGCGCCCTGTACATCACCCGCGGGCTCCAGACGATGGGCGAGATGATCAACGCCGGCGTGCCCATGCTGGAGACCATCCAGATCACCGCCGACGTCTCCGGCAACGCCCTGTTCGAGCGGATGTGGATGGCGGTCCACCACAGCGTCCGCGGCGGCAAGAAGATCGTCACGCCGCTGATGGGCGGGACGCTGATCCCGCGGAACGTGGTGCAGATGATCTCGGTGGGTGAGGAATCGGGCAAGCTGGGCGAGGTGCTCAACGACGTGGCCGAGCACTACGGCAACGAGCTGCGGAACGTCATCAAGACGGTTACCGCCATGATCGAGCCGCTGATGATCGTGGTGATGGGCTTCATCGTGGGCTTCATCGCCATGAGCATCATCCTGCCGATCTTCAAGATGTCGCAACTGGTCAAGTAGGCAACCGGCGGGCGAGGAAATGGAGGATACGGAAATGGCTACGACACAGAATCCGCGGGCCCGACGGCGATGGGGGCGAGGCCTCTCGCTCATCGAGGTCCTGGCCACGACCGCCCTGGTGGGCATGGGCGTGGCGGGGATGATGGTCGCCGCCGCGTCGGGATCGCGCGTCACCGGGGGGGCGCTGAACGTCAGCCAGGCGAGCTACCTCCTCCAGGAGGTCCGCGAGTGGACGCTGAAGCTGCCGTTCAGCGACACGGACCCGGCCGACCAGGGCAACCCCCCCGGACCGGACGGGTCGAATCCGCAGGTCTTCGTCGACGACCTCGACGACTTGTACGTCAGCGGCACCGGGTCGCTCAGCTACAGCCCGCCGCGGGACGGGACGGGGGCGGCCATCAACGGCATGAGCGACTGGAAGCAGACCATCCAACTGACGTGGAGAGACGTGAACGAGCTGACCCGGGTCGTCCCGGCCAGCTCGTCCGACGTGATTCACGTCGAGGTCACCGTGCTGCGGAACAACCAGCCCGTCCTGACGTCGGGGTGGTTCGTGACCAGGAGGTAATGCCATGACACGCACACAGGCAGCGGCACGTCCGCGCGGGCGGCGCCCCGCCGGCTTTACGGTCGCCGAGCTGCTATTGGCCTCGGCGCTGCTGGCGGCCCTGGGCGCCGCGATGGCGGCCGCCACCCAGGCCTTCTGCCAGACCCACAGCGAGAACATCAAGCTGGCCGACCTCGCCCAACGCGGGCGGATCATCCTGAACCGCCTGGCGGCGGAGACCCGGACGGCCTCGGCCGTGAACATCGCCACGAACCGGCTGACGATCCTCCCGGCCCCCAACGCCGAGGGACTGACCCAGATCAAGTACGAGCTGGACCAGGGGACGCTCTATTACCGCCGCACGGTCAACGGGACGGAGACGTCCTACCCGCTCGTCGAGTCGGCCGGGGACGTGCGGGTCGGAACGTTCGCGGTCAGTCGGGTCACCGCCACCGACGGCGGGGGGGTGCTGTACACGCGCTCGGTCACCGTCCGGCTGACCCTGACCGACACCGCCGGGCGGAACAGCATTCCCGCGACCGTCACGGCGTCCCTGCGCCGGAACCAGTGAACGGGCCGCCGGCACGAGGCACCAGGCAGGAGCCCGGGTGAGACCGGAAGCTGCCGTTTGGCTTGAGGGTGTTCGTGGGTGAGCCCCACCCTCAAGCTGCGCGATCCGCCCAACAGCAGGCGGATCGCTACGCTTGAGTGTGCCACCCGGGGGCTCAAGCTGCGCGATCCGCCCAACAGCAGGCGGATCGCTGCGCTTGAGTGTGCCACCCGGGGGCTTGAGGGTATTGGTGCGGCGGGCGCTGGAGCCGGCCGCCCGGGTGGCCCGACAGGCCCGGCCCGCGCCACCGGGTCAGTCGTAGGCGCGGAAGAGGCGGGAGGTGGGGTAGTAGGTGGCGAGGATCTGCTCGACGGATTCGCCTCGGAGTGCCTTGCCGCGGGCGCCCCACTGGCACAGGCCGACGGCGTGGCCGAAGCCTCTGCCCCACTCGAAGACGACCGAATCGCCCGCGTCGCGGATGCGGCAGTTCATGCTGTACAGGCCCCGGGGGCCTTCGGGGTACCGCAGCAGGGCCAGCCGGAGGTCGTCGGCTCGGACGCGGACCTTCTTGCCGCCCGGGCCGATCACGTCGAGCCAGACGCCCCGGCCGTTGCATTCGCTGACGACCCGGACCGCCGTCACCGATTCCATCGCTGCCGCTTGCGGATACACGCGCCCCAGGGCCTTGTGGATGACGTCCTTGGGCACCGTCACCGGCGGCCAGGAGTACCGGCTGGAGGCCTTGCAGTCGTCGCAGATCACCCCGCCGGCCAGGGGCCCCGCCGTCACCGGCGGGCCATAGAGGACGTGCACCGGGTTGGTCCGCCCGCCGCAGCAGGAGGAGTAGTGGGCTCGGAAGATGCGTTCCTGCCCCCTCGCCCCGGTCGCCAGGACGATGCCGTGGGTCCCGCGGACGGCCCGCCAGGCGCGGTCGGTCTCCGCGGTGAACCCCCCGTAGACCTGGGAGGACTGGTCGTTGCGGAGGTCGTAGGGCCCGTTGGCGCCGCAGGCGGTCTTCTCGTACAGGGCGTAGGTCCGGGCGGCGATGGCCTGGACGCGGTAGGTGGTGTCGTCCCAGCCGGGGTAGAGCTCCCGCGGCAGGACGCCGGCGAGGTAGCTCTCGACGTCGACGTGGTTGACGGCGATCATGCCGGCGTCGCTGTCGGCGGTGAAGGACACCGCGCCGCGGTAGGCGATCTCGCCCAGGCGGACCCTGCCCCGGTCGATGGGCTCGACGGTGAGGGTGGTGCCCGGGTAGAACTCCCGCCGCAGGGCGAAGCCGTCGTCGCGCCGCTGGAGCCGGGTGGCCGGCAGGGGGTCGCCCGCGGCGGCGACGATCCTTCCGTCGACGAGGAGGCGGTAGGGCCCGCTGGTGGCCATGGCGAGGTCGGGCGCGGTGGCGACGCGGACGCGGATGACGGGGATGCACTCGATCCGCACGGGTAACTGCCGGGCGAACCGGTCGGCCGGCCGGGGGCAGCCCGTCACCGCCAGCAGCGCCGCCAGCAGGGCGGCCACGGCGAGGTTGGAGCACATCGCAAACTGTCTCAGCGGCCGTGGCATGCGGATGGCGGTCCTGCTGGCCGGGTCCGTCGGCGGGCCGTCCCGGCGGGTCAGTCGGATTGGCGGAGCGACAGCCCGTACTCGCTGAGCCGCTGGCTCACTTCGTTCAGGGAGGTCTGCCCGAAGTTGCGGCAGCCGAGCAGCTCGGCATCGGTCTTGCAGGCGAGTTCGCCGAGGGTCCGCAGCCCGAGCCGTTCGAGGGCGCGGCGGGCGCGTACCGAGAACTCGATCTGCGCCAGCGGGGTCGCCAGGACGCCCTCGTTCCCGACGGTGGCGGGCGAGGGGGGCGCCGGGGTGTCGAAGGTCAGCTCCAACTCGCCCTCATCCCGCATCTGTCCCAGGCGGAGGCCCTTGCTGGTGAGCATCTGCTTGATCTCGGCGAGGGAGGTCTCGCCGAAGTTCTTGTAGCTGAGCAGCTCGGGCTCGGTGACGTGCAGCAGGTCGCCGAGGGTGCGGATGTTCATTTTCTTGAGGCAGTTGCGGGCGCGGACGGACAGCTCGAAGTCGGTGACCAGGATGCCCAGCAGGTCGTTGCGCTTGGCGATCCGCTTGGCCTCGTCCTCGTCGAAGACCATGGTGCGGGAGGACTGGACGTCCTTGAGGAACAGGTTGGCCCGCAAGTGGTTGGGGTTGGCGGCGAGGATGCGGCGGAGGCACCGTTCGGCCTCGTCGTAGGCGCCGGCGTCCTCGTACAGGACCGCCAGGTTGATCAGGGCGTTGGCGTAGATGGGCCTGGGCTCGGGGGTGGCCCCCCCCTCCCCGGCGGCCAGGCGGGTGATGCAGTCGCGGTAGAGATCGATGGCGGACTGCTCGTCGCCGTGCAGGTCGTTGTGATACGCCAGGCGGAAGGTCGCCCCGGGATGCCCGGGCCGAAGCTGGCGCGCCTTCTCGTAGAAGGCGACGGCGTCTTCGTATTCGCCGTGCATCTCGGCAACCATGCCGGCGACGCAGTGCCAGTCGGGATCGTCCTGACTGCTCTTGGCGAAGCGGTCGACGGCCTTGGCGGCGGCCTCGACGTCGCCGGCGAGGCAGTGCACCTCCGCCCGCTGGAGGGAGACCTGGCGGCTGTCCCACCCGCGGTCCTCGGCGTAGTCGAGGTTCTCCAGGGCCTTGGTCCACTGGCGGAGGGCCTTGCAGGTCAGGGCCTGGTAGAACCGGCGCTCCTTGTTGTCGGTGCCGGCGGCGAGCAGGTCGGCGGCCTCGGCGAACTGGCAGAGCAGGTACCTGCCGACGCCGAGCTTCACCGCGGCGGCGCCGGCGGGATTGGGGTTCTCGGCGGCCAGACTCGCCACGAGCTGGCGAGTCTTCGACGCCGGGTCGGGCAGCTCGAGGAACAATGCCTGGATTCGGGCACAGTCCTCTGCCGCCCAGCTTTCCTTGGCACGAAGCTGCTCGAGTTCGGCGACAACGTCCATTCACAGTCTCCTGTCTCTATCTACGGGCCGGGCGTGGCGCCTCGATCCCTGCTGCCTACTTTGTCTGGGTGAGCGAACATGGTATTATATGCCCGCACGTTCGGGATTCAAGAACCGTTGCGCTGCCGGGAAGGCCGGCGCGGGGCCGATTGGACCGGATGATCCACATTATTGTCAATCCCAAGAGCGGCGGGGGCCCAAGGCGGGCGATGCTGGCGGAGTTGCGAAGCGCCCTCCGCGCCCAGGGCAGGGACGTCACCGAGTATACCACCACCGCCGCCGGGGACGCCACGCGCTATGCGCAGGAGGTCCGCGACCGCTCCGAGCTGGTGATCGCCTGGGGCGGCGACGGGACGGTGCGGGAGATCGCCTCGGCCCTGGTGGGCAGCCCCGTGCCCGTGCTGGCGTGCCCGGCCGGGACGGAGAACCTGCTGGCGAAGGAGCTGGGCATACCCGCCCACCCCCGCCGGCTGGCGGAGATCGTCGCGTACAACCGGACCGCGCGGTTCGACCTGGGCATCGTCAACAACCGCAACTTCCTGCTGATCATGGGGGTGGGCTTCGACGGGGAGGTGGTCCGCCGGCTGGCGGCGGTGCGGCGCGGGCACATCACGCACCTGAGCTACTTCTGGCCGATCTGGCGGACGTTCTGGGAGTACGACTTCCCGCGGATGCGCGTGGTCGCCGACGGCAAGGAGGTGTTCAACGACTACGGGCTGGCGTTCATCGGCAACATCTCGCGGTATGCGGTGGGGCTGCGAATCTGCCGCGACGCCCGGTACGACGACGGCATGCTGGACCTGGTGGTCTTCTCCTGCCGCCAGCAGACGGCGCTGGCGCTGCACGCCGCCTGGACGCTCCTGCGGATGCACCCGCTCAAGGGCAACGTCATCTACCGGCAGTTCCGCCACGCCCGGATCGAGACCGCCAGGCCCGTCCCCAGCCAGAACGACGGGGACGTCGGTCCGGACACCCCGCTGGACATCTCCGTCCATCCCGGCAAGCTCCGCCTGCTGATCCCCCCGCCGCGCCCCTGGTACGGCGTGTGGCCCTGGCGAGGAGAATCCCCCGTATGACCGAACCCCTTCCCGCCTGCCGCGTCGGACCCGTCCGCATCGGACAGGGCCGCCTGGCCCTGATCGCCGGGCCCTGCATGGCCGAGAGCCTGGACCTGTGTCTGGGCGTGGCCGAGCACCTGGTGCGGCTCTGCCGGCGGCTCGAGATCGGCTACGTCTTCAAGGCCAGCTACGACAAGGCCAACCGCACCTCCGCCGCCAGCCCGCGAGGTCCGGGGCTGCAGCGGGGTCTGGAGTGGCTGGCCGCCGTGCGCGAGAAGGTGGGCGCGCCGGTCACCTCGGACGTGCACGACCCGTCCCAGGCGGCGGCCGCGGGGGGGGTGCTGGACTGCCTCCAGATCCCCGCCTTCCTGTGCCGCCAGAGCGACCTGCTGACCGCCGCCGCCGCCACAGGCAAGGCGGTCAACGTCAAGAAGGGCCAGTTCGTCTCGCCCTGGAACATGCGGTACGCGGTCGAGAAGGTCCGCGCCGCCGGCAACGACAACGTCCTGCTGACCGAGCGCGGAACCACCTTCGGCTACGACCTGCTGGTCAACGACTTCCGGTCCATCCCCGTCATGCGTTCCTTCGCCCCGGTGGTCTTCGACGTGACGCATTCGGTCCAGCAGCTCGGGACCGGCGGGCAGACGGGGGGGCAGCGGGAGTTTGTCCCGGTGCTCGCCCGGGCCGCCGTGGCCGCCGGCGCCGACGCCCTGTTCATCGAGACCCATCCCGACCCCGACAAGGCCGCCTCCGACGCCGCCAGCCAATGGCCGCTGGAACGGATGGAGGAGCTGCTGGACGTTTGCCGGGCCGTGCACGACGCCGTGAACCGGACAAGGACCCAAGACGCCGAATCCGCCTCGCGGAGACCGACTTGAGACGGCGCCGTCCGGCCGGTCCGGGCGGCCCGGGATGGAGACTGCACCCCCGTGAGATCGCAACGCCAGTCCGCACCGCCTGATAGCGAAGGCCGCTATCGGTCGCTGTTTCAGGCGATGGGCCAGGGCTTCGCCCTGCACGAGATCATCCGCGACGAGCGGGGCACGCCCTGCGACTACCGCTTCCTGGCGGTCAACCCCGCCTTCGAACACCTGACGGGCCTGAAGGCCGACGAGATCGTCGGCAAGACCGCCCGGGAGGTCCTGCCCGCCGTCGAGCCGTCCTGGATCGAGACCTACGGCAAGGTGGCCTCCACCGGCAAAGCGGCCGAGTTCGAGCAGTACGCCGCCAGACCGGATCGGTACTACCGTGTGTACGCCTTCCGCCCGGCGGAGGGGCAGTTCGCCACGCTGTTCGTCGACGTCACCGAGCTGCGCCGGATGAGGGAGGAGATCGTCCGCCAGCGCGACTTCGCCGACACCCTGGTGGAGATCGCCCAGGCCATCGTGCTGGTGCTGGACACGGAGGGGAAGGTGCTGCGGATGAACCGGTTCGGGCGGGAGCTGACGGGCTACTCGGCCGAGGAGCTGGCGGGCAAGGACTGGATCGAGACGATGGTGCCGGAGACGGAGCGGCCCGCCGTCCGCGGGCTGCTGGAGAAGGCCCTGAACGTCGAGCCGACGTGGGGGTCCGAGAACGTCATCCACGCCAAGGACGGCAGGGAGATCCTGACGCGGTGGTTCGATTCGCCGGTGCAGGACGGCCAGGGCAACACGATCGCCCTGCTGAGCGTCGGGCACGACATCACCGAGATCCGCCGGAAGGAAGTCCAGCTCCGCCACGCGGCCAAGATGGAGGGCATCGGCCGGCTGGCGGGGGGGATCGCCCATGACTTCAACAACATGCTGGCGATCATCCAGGGGTACGCGGAACTGCTGGGGCGTTCGCTGACGGATGGCGAAGCGCGGGAGGACGTGGAGAGGATTCTGGCCGCCGCCCGGCGGGCGGCCTCGCTGACCCGGCAACTGCTGGCGCTGGGCAAGCGCCAGGTGATCCAGCCGGAGGTGTTCCTGCTCAACGACGCCTTCGCCGAGATGGCCCCCATGCTTCGCCGGACGATGGGGGAGGACGTGGAGCTGACGGCGGAGCTGGCCGACGACCTGCGGTGCGTCAAGGCCGACCCCACGCAGTTGGAGGAAGTGATCCTGAACATGGCCCTCAACGCCCGCGAGGCCATGCCCTTCGGCGGGCGGCTGACCGTCCGCACGCGGAACCGGGTCCTCGGCCCCGACTACGTCCGGACCCACCCCGGCGTCGCGCCGGGCCCCTACGTGATGCTCGCCGTCAGCGACACCGGCACGGGCATCGACCCGGACGACCGCGGGCAGATCTTCGAGCCTTTCTTCACCACCAAGCAGGTCACCGGCGGCACGGGCCTGGGGCTGAGCGTCTGCTACGGCATCGTCACCCAGAACGGCGGGCACATCGAGGTGGACAGCGCCATCGGGAAGGGCACGACCTTCCGCATTTACCTGCCCGCCAGCGACGAGCCCCCCGTCCGGCGTCCGGCGCCCGGGGAGGCCCTGGCCGACCCCGGCATGCTCCGGGGCACCGAGACCCTCCTGATCGCCGAGGACGAGCAGGACGTCCGGGGCCTGATGGTCCGCGTGCTCCGCGCGTGCGGATACACCGTCCTGGAGGCCGGCAACGCGCGCGAGGCGCTGCCTCTCGGGGAGCACTACGAGGGCGGGATCGACCTGCTGGTCACCGACGTGATCATGCCCGGCATGAGCGGAAGGGATCTGGCCCAGAGGCTGGTGGCGGCCCGGCCCCGGCTGAAGGTGCTGTACGTCTCCGGGTATGCCGACAGCGCGGTGGTCCGCCGCGACGTCCTGCAGGCGGGCCTGACCTTCCTGGCCAAGCCGTTCTCGCCGCACCGGCTAGCCAAGATGGTTCGCGAGGCGCTGGGTCCGCCGCGCGGGCCGGGGCGGAAATGATCACCCCTGCCACTTGACGGTGAGGGGAGGCGGGCCTACAAAGGGTCTTTCCGCCCGCCAGTGTGATGGATGCCGCCGCCGTGACGGAGCATGGAGGCCCGGATGAAGTCGATTCACGTCCTTGCCGAGTATCTGCCGTTCGCCTGGGAACAGGCGGTCATCGCTTGCTGGCAGTCGGGGGAGCGCTTCCCCACCGAGTACGACAAGCCCGGTGACCCCAACAGCCGGGACGTCACCGCCTGCATCCACGTCACCCGCCCCTTCGACGAGCCGCGGATCCACCGCGCCATCCCCGGCGGGCTGGCAGACCTGGAGAAGTACCGGGCCGAAGTGCTTTACGGCGTTCACGATCACTGGATCAACCCGGCCGAGGGCAAGTGGGAATACACCTACCACGAGCGCCTGTGCGCGTACGCGGTGCCGTCGGTGGGCGTGTTCGACCAGCTCGCCGGGGCGATCGAGCGGCTGCGGAAGGTGCCCTACACGCGGCGTGCCCAGGCGGTGACCTGGCAGGTGTGGAACGACATGCACATCGACGACCCCGCCTGCCTCCAGCGGCTCTGGTTCCGCATCGCCGGCGGCAAGCTGCACATGAATTGCCACATCCGCTCCAACGACGCCTTCAAGGCGGCGTTCATGAACATGTACGCCTTCACCGAGCTGCAGCGGGAGGTCGCCGCCGAGGTGGGCGTGGAGCCGGGCGAGTACATTCACCTGGCCGATTCGTTCCACATCTACGGCAGCTACTTCCAGGAGTTCGAGGGTTTTTTGAAGGCAGTACAGGCCAGGGAGCCCGCCCGCAACTGCTTCCATTCGGGCCACGTCCGCGACCTGTTCGTGGACGGCTGCGACGCCCTGCTGCGGGAAGACGACATGCCGCCGGACAAGCAGGAACGGGTCCGGCGCCGCCGGGAGGAGTTGCTTTCGCTGGAGGCGGACGGGCCTTCCGCCCTGTTGGAGTGAGATCGATTGTCGAGATAACCATCGCCGCGGACACCGCTTGGGAAGAGACGGCGGCCTTTGGCGCCCCCGGCGGCCGCTGGCGGACGGACAACGGGCCGTGACGGAGCAACGGGACATCAGGCCGATGTGGCGCTACGCGTCGATCGGGGTGGAGTTCCTGGCGGTGTTCGGCCTGGGTCTGGCCGCGGGGGTGTGGCTGGACCACCGGGCCGGGGGCGGCACCTGGTGGCCGGTGATCGGGGCCGCGGTGGGCCTGGCGGTGGCGATGGGGCGGATGTTCAGCCTGGCGCGGCAGTACCACCGCCAGTTGAAGGAAAGGGCCGAGCGCGAGGAGCAGGACGACGGATCGGAGCCGATGCCTTGATCGCGACGGCGCCCAACCCGCTGGAGCACATTCTCGACCGCCCCTGGACGGTGGGGGGCGAGCCGGTGTTGTGGATGTCCAGCCAGATCGCCGCGATGATCCTGGCGGCCGTGGTGCTGGGGGTGGGCATCCCGCTGGCCGCGTCGCGGCGCCGGGGGATGGTGCCGCGCGGGACGTATGCCTTCGTGGAGGCGTTCGTGGTGTTCGTCCGCACGCGGATCGCCCGGCCTGCCCTTGGGGCCGATGCGGACGCCTGGGTGCCGTTTCTGGCGACGCTGCTGGCGTTTCTGCTGGGGTGCAACCTGATGGGGCTGGTGCCCCTGCAGGCGCTTTCGACGCTGGTGGGGCTGCACCGCACGCCGATCGGCGGGGCCGCCACCAGCAGCCTGTACGTCTGCGGCGCCCTGGCGGCGGTGACGCTGGTGGTGGTGCTGTTCGGGGGGTACTGGCGCGGGGTGGCCCAACTGCGGCGCGGCGGCGGGGGCACCGACGGCGTCCGCGCCCACGGAAACCTGATCATTGCCCTCAGCCAGATCCTCCGGCGCAAGCGGCGGTCGCTGCCGGTGTCCCTGGCCGGCGGCGTGGTGGTCTGGCTGGACGCCTTCGTCCCGCCCGTGCCGGGCGTGATCGGGATGGTGTTCTGGCCGCTCATGCTGGCGATGGAATCCGTGGGGTTCGTCGCACGGTGCTTCGCGCTGGCGATGAGGCTGTTCCTGAACATGACCACCGGGCACATCCTGCTGGCGGTAGCGGTGGGGTTTGCCGCCGCGGCCAGGGGATGGGCGATAGCTTACGTGTCCCTGCCCAGCGCCGCCGGGGCGGTGGCGCTGACGCTGATGGAGTGCCTGGTGGCCATCATCCAGGCGTACGTGTTCACCCTCCTGTCGGCCGTGTTTATCGGACTGGCGGGCGGGTCGGCCCATGATTCCGAAGGGAGAGCGTAGATGAGACTTCTGGCAACCCTGACGGCCGCGGCGATCGTGCTGGCGGCAGCGTGCCCGGCCGCGTGGGCGGAGGGGGAGGGCGACTCGCCGCCCCCGACGACCAACCTGTTCAGCGTGCTGGGCGTGGCGGCGCTGTGCGGCGGGGCGGCGCTGGTGCTGCTGGCCGGGGCGCTGGGCATCAGCCGGATCGGCACCCACGCCGTCGACGCCATCGCCCGCCAGCCCGAGGCCGCCGGCGGGATGTTCATGGCCTGGCTGCTGCCGGCGATGATGATCGAGGTGGCGACCATGTTCGGGATGGTCATCTGCTACATGGCCATGAGTCTGCTGCGGCCCTGACCGCCGGGAGCGGCGCCATGAAAGACCCCCGACTCCTTGGCTGGTGCGCCGCCGCCGCGGTCGCGTCCGCGCCCGCCGTCTGTGCCGCCGCCGAGGCCGCGCCCTCCCTGACCGACTCCGGCAGCATCTACAACGCCCTCTGGACGCTGGTGATCTTCATGACGCTGATGGCGGTCCTGGTGCCCCTGGCCTGGAGGCCGATCCTGCGGGCGGTCCGCCAGCGCGAGCAGCATATCGCCACCGCCATCGAACGCACCCAGGCCAACCGCCGGGAAAGCGGGGAGATCCTCGCCGAAACCCGGGCCGGGCTGGACAGCTCGCGCGAGCAGGCACGCCAGATCGTCCAGCAGGCCCACGCCGAGTCCGAACGCGACCGGGACGAGCTTCTGGCCGCCGCCCGCGACCGCGCCGCCGGCATGATCCGCCAGGCGGACGAGCGAATCGCCGACGCGCGGAAGGCGGCCGTCGACGACATGGTCGCCTTCGGCGCCGACCTGGCCACCCAGGCCGCCCGGACCGTCATCGGCAGGG
This sequence comes from Phycisphaerae bacterium, assembly GCA_035686585.1. GTDB lineage: Bacteria > Planctomycetota > Phycisphaerae > SM23-33 > SM23-33 > DASRZG01. Next base: position 9,791 of record DASRZG010000569.1, on the reverse strand, counting down.
AGCTCGCCGGGCCGGACCATCAGCGGATCCTCGCCGAGTCGCTGGCGGAGATCCGCCGCCGCGCGCCGGGAGGGCGGGCATGAGCCTGGCCGTCGAACAGGACCCCGCCACCGTCCTGGCGGACGAATACGCCCGGGCGCTGCTGGAGTCGGCCGAGGCCGAGGGGCTTGCCGACACCGTGGCGGCCGACCTGTCCGCGCTGGCCGAGGCCGTTCGGCGCGTGCCGGGAGTGGACGCGTACTGGCTGAGTCCGCTGATCCCCGCCGACGTGCGGGCGGGGCGGATCGGTGAGGCGTTGGCGCCGCTGGTGAGCGCGCTGACGCTGGACTTCCTCCGCGTGCTGGTCCGCAACGGCAGGGGGGCGCTGCTGGGGCGGATCGGCGAGCGGTACGAGCGGCTCCGCGACCTGCGGGCGGGCAAGGTGGAGGTGATCGTCACCACCGCGGTCCCGCTGGACGAACCGATGCGGCGGCAGGTGGCGTCGGTGCTGGCGGAGGCCCTGGACGCCGAGCCGCGGATGGAGCTGGAAGTGGACCCGGACGTGCTGGGCGGGATGACGGTCCGCATCGGCGACCGCGTGATCGACGCCTCCGTCGCCGGGGCCCTGGACCGTCTCCGCGCGGCGATGATCCGCCGTGGAAAGGAGAGATTGACGCCTTGAGGCGAGTGGAAGCCAGTGTTGCGCCTGGGACAGAAGCGAATGTCGAATGACGAATATCGAATCATGAATAACGAAGTGAAAGCAGTCAGCCCGGCATCGGGCATCGGGCGCGGGGCTCATGAGGCGGCTGTCCGGAACGTTCGTGGACGCAGCTTCCAGCTCTGTTGTTTCTCCGCGTTCTCCGCGTCTCTGCGGCGAAGGCTGTTTTGAAGGATTGAGATGGAGATCAGGGCCGACGAGATCGCATCGGTGCTCCGGCAGGAGATGGCCGCGTTCCGCAGGGAGCTGGACGTGGCGACGGTGGGGCACGTGGTGGAGATCGGCGACGGCATCGCGCGGGTGTACGGGCTGCAGCGGGCGATGGCGGGGGAGATGGTCCGCTTCGCCAACGGGGTGCTGGGGCAGGTGCTGAACCTGGAGGAGCACTCCACCGGCATCGTCGTGTACGGCGACTACGCCGAGATCAAGGCCGGGGACGTGGTCACGGGCACGGGCAGCCTGCTGGAGGCCCCGGTGGGCGGGGCCCTGCTGGGGAGGGTGATCGACCCCCTGGGCAGGCCGCTGGACGGCGGCGACCCCGTCGAGACCAGCCAGACCCGCCCGGTCGAGGCCCCCGCGCCCGGCATCGCCGACCGCCAGCCGGTCACCGTGCCCCTCTACACCGGCATCAAGGCGATCGACTCGATGATCCCCATCGGACGCGGGCAGCGCGAGCTGATCATCGGCGACCGCAAGACCGGAAAGACCTCCATCGCCGTCGACACCATCATCAACCAGGTGGGGCGCGGCGTGCTGTGCGTGTACGTCGCCATCGGGCAGAAGGAATCCACCGTCGCCGGCGTGATCCGGACCCTCCGCGAGCACCACGCGATGGAACACACGGTGGTCGTCGCGTGCTCCTCGGCCGATCCGGCGCCGCTGCAATACCTCGCCCCCTACACCGGCTGCGCGATCGCCGAGCACTTCATGTACTCGGCCGGGCGCGACACGCTGGTGGTCTACGACGACCTGAGCAAGCACGCGACCGCCTATCGGCAGGTGTCGCTGCTGCTCCGCCGCCCGCCCGGGCGCGAGGCCTACCCGGGCGACGTTTTCTACCTGCACTCCCGGCTGCTGGAGCGATCCTGCCGCCTGGCGGACCGGTACGTCATCGCCCCCGCCGACACCCCGCCCGACGCCGAACCCGAGGGGGTGGACGGACAGGCCTATGAGCGCCCCGACGGCCTGGCCCGCGCCCGGGAGGCACTGGCCGGGATGGAAAACGCCGGCGCCCTGAAGGTCCACAAGCTGCCCCGCTCCGGCGGGTCGCTGACGGCGCTGCCCATCGTGGAGACCCTCGAAGGCGAGATCTCCGCCTACATCCCCACCAACGCGATCTCCATCACCGACGGGCAGATCTACCTCGAGCCGGGGCTGTTCTTCGCCGGCATCCGCCCCGCGATCAACGTGGGCGTCTCCGTCAGCCGGGTCGGGGCGTCCGCCCAGATCAAGGCGATGAAGCGGGTGGCCTCGTCCCTGCGGCTGGACCTGGCCGCCTTCCGGGAGCTGCAGGCGTTCGCCCAGCTCGGCACGACGCTGGACGCCGCCACGCAGCGCCAGCTCGACCGCGGCGCCCGCATGGTCGAGCTGCTCAAGCAGCCCCTCCACCACGCCTACACGGTCCTGGACCAGGTGATCGGCCTGTACGCCGGCACGGAAGGGCACCTCGACGACCTCTACCTCGCCGACGTGCGGGAGTTCGAAAAGGGCCTGCTGGCGTTCGTCCACGAAGGCTACGCCGACCTGTGCCGGCGGATCAACGCCACGGGCGAGATCAGCGACGCGGACGCGGCCCTGCTGGCCGAGGCGATCGTCGCGTTCAAGAAGACCTTCCGGGGCAGGAAGCGGTAGCGGGAGCCTATGGCGAACCTCAGACAATACCGGGCGCGGCTGAGGGCGGTGCGGAACATCCGCACGATCGCCAAGACGCTCGAGATGGCGTCGGCGGCGAAGCTGCGGCGGATTCAGACCCTCACCGAACGCACCGCGCCGGCCGCGGCGGCGGTGGACGGGATCCTCTCCCGCCTGGTGGCCAAGGCGGGCCCGGGCCATCCGTTCCTGACCGCCGGCGAGGGCGACGTGGCGGGGTTGATCGTCCTGGCGGCCGATCGGGGCATGTGCGGCGGGTACAACCAGCATATCGTCTCCGCGACGATCGACGCGGCCGAGAGTCTCATCGCCGCCGGCAGGCGGGTGCGGCTGTGGGTGATCGGCACCAAGGGCGCCGATCTGCTCAAACGCAGGCTTTCCACCGGCCCCGACGCCGAGAGGCTGCCGGAGGAGGCGCTCGCCCCGCCGCACGCGATGGGCGCGGGCTTCAGCGACCGGCGGTTCGAGGCCGAATCGGCCGCCCTGGCCGAGGACCTGTGCATCGAGTTCGCCGGCGGATGGCTGGCGGAGGTGCGACTGGTGTACATGCTGCGGTTTTCGCCCGGCTCGTCCGAGCCGGCGACGGTGCAGATCCTGCCCGTTCCCGTTGGCCCCGCCCCGAGCGCCGAGGCCGGGGACGCCGAGCTGTACGGCGAGGTCGACGAGATCTTCGGCACGCTGCTGCCGATGGTGGTGCGGTCGCGGATGCTGGGGTGCTTCCTGGCCGGCAGCCGCAGCGAGCAGGCCGCCCGCCTGCTGGCGATGCGGGCCGCCACGGACAATGCCGACGACATGATCCGCGACCTCTTCCACCGGCTCAACCGCCTCCGCCAGGGGCGGATCACCGCCGAGCTGGCCGAGATCATCGGCGGGATGCGGGCCCTGAAGGGAGGGGCCGCCTGATGGCCAGCGGGAAGATCATCCAGGTGATCGGCTCGACCTTCGACGCCCAGTTCCCGCCGAAGGAGCTGCCGGCGATCCACAACGCCCTGCACGTCAAGGCGGGCGGCGACCCGCCGGTGTCGGTGCTGGGGGAGGTGGCCCTGCACCTGGGGGCCGGCAAGGTCCGCTGCGTGTCCCTGAGCCCCACCGACGGGCTGAGGCGGGACGCCGAGGTGATCGACACCGGCTCGCCCGTCACGGTGCCGGTCGGCCCGGAGGTGCTGGGGCGGGTGATGAACCTGGCGGGCGAGCCCATCGACGGGCGCGGGCCCATCGGCGCCGCCGCCCGCATGTCGATCCACCGCGACCCGCCCCCGCTGGCGACCGTCGACCCGCCCAACGAGATCTTCGAGACCGGCATCAAGGTGATCGACCTGCTGGCGCCGTTCGTCCGCGGCGGCAAGACCGGCCTGTTCGGCGGGGCGGGGCTGGGAAAGACCATCGTCATCCAGGAACTGATCGCCCGCATCGCCACCCGCCACGGGGGGTACTCGGTCTTCGCCGGCATCGGCGAGCGGACGCGCGAGGCCAACGACATGTGGCTGGAGATGGCCGCCACCGCCATCGGCGACACCGGCCAGTCCGTCCTCGACCGCACCGCCATGGTCCTGGGGCAGATGAACGAGCCGCCCGGGGCCCGCCTGCGGGTGGGCCTGTCGGCGCTGACCGTGGCCGAGCACTTCCGCGACGCCGGCGGCGGCGATACGCTGCTGTTCGTGGACAACATCTTCCGCTACTCCCAGGCCGGCAGCGAGGTGTCCGCCCTGCTGGGCCGCCTGCCGTCGGCGGTCGGGTACCAGCCCACCCTGGCGACGGAGATGGGCGAGCTGCAGGAGCGGATTGTCTCGACCGGAGGGGGGGCGATCACCTCCGTCCAGGCGGTCTACGTCCCCGCCGACGACCTGACCGACCCCGCCGCCGCCACCGCCTTCGGGCACCTCGACGCCTTCATCACCCTCAAACGCCACATCGTCGAGAAGGGCATCTACCCCGCCGTCGACCCGCTGGAGTCGGCCTCGCGGATCCTCGACGCCGACGTGGTCGGCCAGGAGCACTACGACGTCGCCCGGCGCGTCCAGCAGATCCTCCAGCGCTACCGGGACCTGCAGGACATCATCGCGATCCTGGGTGTGGAGGAGCTCAGCCAGGAGGACCGCCAGACCGTCGGCCGCGCCCGGCGGATCGAGCGGTTCCTCTCCCAGCCGTTCTTCGTGGCGGAGGTCTTCACCGGCAAACCCGGCAAGTTCACCCCGCTGACCGAGACCGTCCGCTCCTTCAAGGAGATCTGCGACGGCGACTGGGACCACCTGCCCGAACGCGCCTTCCTCTACGTCGGCGCCATCGAAGAGGCCGCCGAGCAGGCGGAGAAGATGAAGAAGTAAGCCGCGAACGACGCGAACGAAGACGACGGAATTGTGGAGAAGAAGAAGCAGCAGCAGAAGTAGCCGCGAACGACGCGAACAAAGGCAACAGAATTGTGGAGAAGCAGCAGCAAAAGAAGAGGAAGTGCCAGGAAGCGGGTTGGCCGGCAAGGATGCTTCTTCACCAAACCTTCGTTTCTGTTCGCGCTGTTCGCGGCTCATGAAGAGGTTGACATTCGGCGCTGACCATAGACGAGAGGAGCCGGAACCATGGACGTACAGGAAGCGATTGCCAAGCGGTACAGCGTGCGGTCGTACAAGGACAAGCCGGTGGAGGCGGACAAGCTCGCTCGGGTGCTGGAGGCGGCCCGGCTGGCGCCTTCGGGGTCCAACCGCCAGCCGTGGAAGTTCGTGGTCGTCACCGACGCGGACACCCGGGCGAAGATGGTGCCCGCCTGCCGCGACCAGCAGTTCGTCGGCACCGCCCCCGTCGTGATCGCCGGCGTGGGCCTGATGCCCGAGAGGGTGATGGGCTGCGACGTCCCGGGCGATCCCGTCGACGTGGCCATCGCCCTCGAGCACATCGCCCTGGCGGCCGTGGCCGAGGGCCTGGGCACCTGCTGGATCGGGGCGTTTCACCAGGACCAGGTCCGGCAAGTCCTGGGCATACCGGATACCGCCAAGGTCATCGAGGTGATGGCCCTGGGCTACCCCGCCGACCGGCCCCGCCCCAAGGACCGCAAGCCGCTGGCGGAGGTCGTGTGCTACGAGAAGTTCCAATAGCGATCCGCCGCGCGGAGGCCCAATCGCCCCGCCACGGAAGGGCGGGGTTGTGACGTCCCCGCACACACAAGGTTCCATTCGAGACCGCACAGACGGACACTCGGCGTCCACAACGCCCATGACCGACGAACCGACCTTTCATCTGACTCTGGTGACCCCTTCCGAGCCGGTCATGGAAGCGGAGGTCACCTCCGTAATCCTGCCCGCCGTCGACGGGATGGTGGGGGTGCTGGCGGGGCGGGCGCCGTTCACCGCCGAGCTGGGCGACGGCCGGCTGACCGTCCGCAGGCCCGGGCGGCGGTATCGGTATTTCCTCTCCGGCGGCGTGGCCGACCTGCACGACAACGTCCTGACCATCGTGGCCGAACGCTGCCAGCCCGCCGGCGGCAAGTAGCCCGGGTGGCATTCCTTTTCAGGCATGGTACTTACCCCGGGTGCCACAGGCTGCTTGCAGCCTGTGCGGAATGGGGTCGGGTGCCCGCGGAGCGTCCCGCCCCATCCCCCCACGGGCTGCAAGCAGCCCGTGGCACCCAGGTTCCGCTAGACACGTACGAAGCTTGGGTGGGAAAGTCGGCTGGATCTCTCCCCCGGGGCAGTTGGCGCACGCGAATTCCCGAATTCCCACGAACAGGCTGGCCCCCGAATCGGTTACAAGAACTAATTCGTGTAATTCGCTTCAATCGGTGTGATTCGTGTTCACAACCGTTCCGCGATCGCCAACTGCAACGGAAAGGAAGAGCACCGTGGACAAGATGCGTTTGGGCATGATCGGCACCGGGGGGCGGGGCGGGATGTACAAGCAGTGGATGCAGAACGAGCGTGTGGAGGTGGTGGCCGGGGCGGACGTGAAGGCCGCCGCGCGCGAATCCTTCCAGGCGGACCTGCCGAACGCCTTCGTTACCGACGACTACCGGCGGGTGCTGGACCGGCCCGACGTGGACGCGGTGGCGGTGTGCACGCCGGACTGGCTGCACCACGAGCACGCTGTGGCGGCCCTGCGGGCGGGCAAGCACCTGTTCTGCGAGAAGCCCCTGGCCATCCGGATCGAGGACTGCGACGACATCCTCCGCGCCTGGCGGGCGGCGGGGGTGCGGATGATGGTGGGCTTCAACATGCGCTATGCTTACTTCGTGGACACGATGAAGGAGCTGGTCGACGCCGGCGCGATCGGCGAGATCAAGACCGCCTGGACCCGCCACTTCGTGGGCTGGGGCGGGCGGTTCTACTACCACGACTGGCACGCCGACCGCCGCAACACCACCGGCCTGCTGCTGCAGAAGGCCACCCACGACCTGGACGTGATGCACTACATCTGCCGCTCGCACACGGTGCGGACGGCCGCGTTCGGCGACCTGATGTACTACGGCGGCGACAAGAGCGATGACCTCCGCTGCGGCGCCTGCCCCGAGGCCGAAGGCTGCTTCGAGGAGGCCGCCAAGTGGAATTGCCACGACGACCTGTGCGTCTACCGCAAGCAGGTGGACGTCGAGGACGTCTCCATGATGATCATGCAGTACGCCAACGGCATCCAGGCCGCCTACCAGCAGTGCCACTTCACCACCCACTACGAGCGGAACTACACCTTCATCGGCACCAAGGGCCGGATCGAGTCCGACGAGCCCGCCGGCAAGGTGTACCTGTGGAAGAGGGAGCCGGGCAAGATGCACGTCGAGCCCGACGAGGTGCACGAATGCGCCAGCCGGTTCGGCGGCCACGGCGGGGCCGATCCGCAGATCGCGCGGGACTTCGTCGCCATGGTGCTGGACGGCGTCGCCCCGCGCGCGGCGGCTGTGGCGGGCCGATGGTCCGTGGCCGCGGGCGTCTGCGCCACCGAGAGCCTCCGCAACGGTGGCCAACCCGTGGATGTGCCGGCGCTGCCGGAGGACCTGGCGGACCTGGGGGACTGACCGTGAAGAAGCGACGTTGGGTCAAGGTATTGGTCGTGCTGGCCGTCGTGGTGGCGGCGGGGCTGCTGGCGGTTTCCAGGGTGCTGGACAGGGCCGCGGCGGCGGCGTTGACCCGCGGGGTCACGTATGCCGGCGAGGTGCCCTGCGAGGTGCGGAAGGTGGGCCTGTCGCTGGTGGGCGGCCGGGTCGAGGTCAGCGAACTGGCGGTCGGCAACCCCCCGGGCTATGCCGAGGCGGATATGTTCCGCCTCGAACGGGCGGACGTGCAGGTGCGGATCGGGTCGCTGCTGCGCGGGCCGGTGCACGTCAGGAACCTCGAGATCATCAAGCCGCGGATTCGCATCGAGGCCGGCCCGGGCGGCTCCAACGTCAAGGTGTTCCTGGCCACGGTCGCCAGGAACGTCGGCGCCTCGGAGCCGAAGGAAGAGGCCGAGCCGACCCGGCTGATCGTGGACCGGCTGGTGATCCGGGACGCGACGATCGAGATCGGAATGGGCATCAGCCCGCGCGGGGTGCCCATCACGCTGCAGACCGTGGAGCTTGGGCCGGTGCGGGGCGAGGACGGCCGGGGCGTCACGGCGGGGGAACTGACGTCGATAATCGTCGCCCGGCTCTTCGAGAAGGGCGTGGTGCAGGTCGGCCTCGACGCCGACCTGGAAAAGGTGCTGCCCAAAGCCGCCGCCGACCGGGTCGCCAAGGAGATCGAGGCGGCCGGCAAGGCCGCCGGCAAGGCGGTCGAGAAAGTCCGCGGGACCCTGGAAGAGCTGCTCAAGCCGAAGAACCCGCAATGACGGCCCCGGTGCGCCGGGGCGGGGCAACGACCCCAGCCCGCCAGCCCAGCAGGGCCGGCGGGCCGGGGACGCCATGAAACCCCTCCACGATTCCCACGGACAGCCGCGGGCGCCGGGCCGGGCCGCACGCCGCAAAGGAAACGTACGATTTGCCTGACCGGGGGGCAAACGGGACGGAAAGCACCTCGCGCCCCCCGGGGCGCGGATAGAATGGTGCAATGATTCCGGACGAGAAACTGCGTGCCCCCTGGGCACTCCTTTCCTCCTGCCGACTGTGCCCGCGGTGCTGCGGCGTCGATCGCCTGGCCGGTGAGCTGGGCCACTGCCGGACGGGAGCGAACCTGCGGGTGTCGTCGGCGGGCGCCCACTTCGGCGAGGAGGACGTCCTGGTGGGGCCCGGCGGAAGCGGGACCATTTTCATCGAGGGCTGCAACCTCGACTGCGCGTACTGCCAGAACTACGAGATCTCCCATGGCACCGGGGGGGAAGAGATGACGCCGCGGGAACTGGCCGAGCTGATGCTCGATCTCCAGCGCCGCCGGTGCGGCAACATCAATTTCGTCACCCCCACCCACGTCGCCCCGCAGGTGCTGGAGGCGATTACCATCGCCCGCGATCACGGCCTCTCGCTGCCGACCGTCTACAACTGCGGCGGGTACGAGTCGCTGGAGATGATCCGCCTTCTGGTCGGGGCGATCGACATCTACATGCCCGACTTCAAGTACGCCAACGCCGAGGCCGGCCTGAAATACTCCGGGGTGCCCGACTACCCCCTGGTCGCCCGAACGGCCCTGGCGGAGATGTACCGGCAGGTGGGCCCGCTCCGGCTGGACAACAACAGCCTGGCCACCGGCGGGGTGATGGTCCGCCACCTGGTGCTGCCGATGGACATGGCCGACAGCCAGCAGATCGTCGAGACCGTCGCCGAGGCCGCCCCCCGGGCGGGCATCAACGTGATGGGCCAGTACCGCCCGTCCTGGCGCGCGGACGAGTTTCCCGAACTGCTCAGCCTGCCCCACCCGGCCGAGATCCGCCGCCTCCGCCTCTACGCCGCCGGCCTGGGCCTGCAGCGGCTGGACTGATATTCGGCCCCCCGGCTCGTTCAGGCGGGTGCCGCAGACAAGCGGCAGTGTACCTGTTTAGTGGGGCCCGGGTGCCACGGGCTGCTTGTCGAAGATCCGCTGTGGCGGGCAGCCCGTGGGGGAACGGGAAGGATCGTTCGGCAGGCACCCCGCCCCATGCCGCACAGGGTGCAAGCAGCCTGTGGCACCCCGCCACCCCATCCGCGTCTGGCCTGGGGGCACCGCGGGGAAAGTGCGGACGGATGCCAAGGTTCGATGTGCGGGACCGATCGCGCTCCCCTCCGGGTCGTGGCTGAACGGTGATCGGAGGGTGCGTCCGCATCTACGCGCGGCGCGGCACGGTACCTCAGTTCCCT
>DASRZG010000568.1:0-6926 GCA_035686585.1 Phycisphaerae bacterium | reverse complement strand
GTATAGGGGCCCTTTCCCCCGGGGGGGGCAGTATCGACCCCAAGGGGCGGGCGCTGCCCGGCAACATGAAAGGCAGCGAGACGAGGCCCCCTGCATGTCGGCTGGGGGCCCTTCAGAGGGTACTGCTATACCATCGATCGTCCTCAAAGGAGTAGAAGACACCGGTCCAAGGGCTTGGTACGTACTTCAGATTGGGACTTCCGTCGTAGTCCAGCCAGTAGATGAATGGGACGGGAAGGAACCCGTGACGCCACGTGGGGATGCTGTCGAGGTACTTGCCGCGGAGTTCGCCCAGCTTCCTCGGATAGTGACCATTGTCCCTCTGGTAGCGGACCATCGCTCTGCCAATGACCGAACCGCGCTGGTTGTTACCGGCCCGTTGGTGCTCGGACCATACCATACCCACGTATACGGCCCCGATGAGGGACAACGAGATGATCCCGAGGGTCGCGGGAGCCGGCGTAATTCGGCGTCGAATCAGTTGAATCAGGGCCCAGGCAAACGCTGCCAGGGCTAGGACCAAGGCGCACAGCGCCGCGGCGATAACCACAAAGATGCCGAAGCACGTACCCACCGACACGATCATCCAGAGCTGAACCTGCACGGGAAACAGGATCAGGATTGCAGGGAGGCGGACAAGCCAGCGATTGGTCTTGAAAGCGCGAACGATCAGGACGGCCGCGATTCCAGCCGTGACGACGAACCCCAGGAGGAGTGCTGCTCCAGCCGTCATCCCATCTGTCCGGAAAGGAGAGTTACGAATCGCCCGCGGGCCCCTGACTGCCCCAGGGCCAGGCTTCATGGTACTGCATGGCACCGATGGAAGCCATTCCCGAAGCCGCACGGAGGCCAGGCCCTCGGCGGCCGTCGTCTTGCGCGGCCGCCCGGTATCGGGGCCGGGCGGCGCCGGCGGGCGGAACCGGTTGGCGCAGGAGGTGTTTCAGGCCCGAGAGAGGATCACATCCGGGACTTGTGTCCTCAGGTCAGAGGTCGGCATCCACTCACGACTCGGGTGTGCGGAGCATCCGGCGGAAAGGCGGCGATCATGCGGGAAATGGTGTCGATGGGCATTGCAGCGGCCCTTCTGCTGGTCCAGCCTGCGCGGGCCGAAGACCCCGGCGGCGAGCGGGTGCTCGATGAGCGGGCGTACTGGCGCTATTACATTCAGTTCGGCATGGACCGCTTCGACACGGACGCCCTCATCCGCGAGGGCGAGAACACCCTGGGCGAGACGGGCTGGGCGCGGCTGAGGAATCGCGTTCAGCGCTGGGGCCGCCCGCCGTTCGTCGACAAGGGGCAGGAGAAGGACTTCACCCAGGTCGACTGGCGGGTCAACGCGCCATGCTGGATCACCCAGATCGACAACGTCGCCTGCGACGACGAGCGGATCTCCTTCCACGCGAGCACGCCCCCACCCCCCGCCGACTGGATGACCGGCCCGGCGGACCCCACGTGGCCGCGACAGCGCATGCCGCTGCTGCTGGGCAGCATCCGCCGCCGCTGGCAGATGCACGGCGACCGGGCCATGCAGCAGTTCCTCGTCCGCAGCGGCCACTTCCGCACGACGTTCGACGTGGCCGATCCGACGGCCGAGTACGTGCTGAGGCTCACCTACCGCGGCGGGGCGCGCGTCTTCGTCAATGGCGTCGAGGTCGCCCGCGGGCACCTGCCGGCGGGCGAGCTGGACCGGTGGCAGGTCCTGGCCGCCGGCTATCCCAAGGAGGCCTACGTCTGCCTGCCCGGCGAGGCCGAGGACGCCCTGCGGGACAAGTTCGCCCGCCGCGCCGGCAGCACCTTCGTCTTCTACTGCCCCGACCTCATCGGGCGGTTCGAGGACGCCTCGCTGGACCTCCGCGAAAAGCCCCGCTACGCCCCCTCGTTCGTGAACCGCAAGGGCTGGGACCGTGTCACTTCGCTCCGTGACCGCACCACCGGACCGGTGACGATCCCCGCCAGGCTGCTGCGGAAGGGCGCCAACGTCCTGGCGATCGAGGTCTTCGCGGCCGGGCTGCACCCGATCGTCGTCGCCCACAAAGACGCCGACTGGGGGCGCAGCTACTACATGGGCTGGGACTTCACCTGGTCGCACTGCCGCGTGCTGGACGTGGAGCTTCGCACGCACGACGGGCAGGCCCACCCGCCGCTGGCCCGCCCGGCCGGCGTGCAGGTGTGGACCGAGGACATGCACCGGCGGATGTTCGCGACGGACTTCGGGCCCGAATCGAACATTCCGGGCGGCGTGAAGTTCGTCGGGGGGCTCAATGGCATCTATTCGGCGCAGGTGGTGGTCGGCACGGACAGACCCGTGCGCGGGCTGACGGCGAGTGTATCGGACCTGGCGGCCGAGAAGGGATCGGCCGTCATCCCCGCCGCGGCCGTGCGCGTCGGCTACCTGCGGCCTCATGACGTCACGCGCATGGTCAAGCTGGGCCAGTGGCGGGGCCTGCCGGAGTTCCTGGAGGACCCGCTGTGCCCGCCGGCGGAGATGGCCCTGCTCCGCCACGGCCCGGCCGAGATCGCCTCGCAGGCCCTGCCGCACGCCAAGCGGCTGGAGGCGCTGGCGGGGCTGAAGTTCTTCGACCACATCGTCACCGCGCCGCCGGCGGAGGTTCCGGCCGATTCGTGCCAGCCGGTGTGGCTGACGCTGACGGTGCCCTCCGACGCCGCCGAGGGGCGATACCGCGGGGCCGTGAAGATCCGCGCCGCCGGGATCGAGCCCGTCACGGTCCCCATCGAGGCGGAGATCTTCGGTTGCGAGCTGCCGAGCCCGCGCCGCTTCCAGAGCGTCTTCGCGGGCGAGCAGTCGCCCTACGGCGTGGCCAAGCATTACCAGGCGCCGCTGTGGTCGGACGAGCATTTCCGGCTGATGGAGAGCAGCTTCGCCCAACTGGGGCGGGCGGGCAGCCGGTGGCTGTTCGTTCCCGCCATTCAGTTCACCGAGTTCGGCAACCTGAAGGACACGCCCATCACCTGGACCCGCAAGGCCGACGGCTCGCTGGGCTTTGACTTCGGCATTCTGCAGCGCTACCTCGACCTGGCGGTCAAGCATCTGGGGCCGCCGGAGGTGATCTGCTTCGTGGTCGCCCATGGCACGGACGCCGGCGCCAAGGCGACGGTGAACGTTCGCGACGAGAAGACCGGTGCGATCGAGACCCTCGATCTCTCCAGCTCCTCGCCGCACTACCGCACCCACTGGCAGGCCTTCTCCACGGCGCTGCACGGGTTCCTGAAATCCAGGGGCCTGGCGGACTCGCTGTATTGGGGCTTCGGCTGGGACGGCATCGGCGACACGGACCTGATCCCGCTGCTGGGGGAGTTCGTCCCGGAGGCCACCCGCTGGGCCCGCGGCAGCCACTCCTTCAACCGGGCGCCCAGCGGCTGGGCCAAGGCCTTCACCGCCTACTCCTGCATCTACGATCTGCCCATCACCGAGAACAGCGCCTCGGGGTGGCGACGGAACGATCTGGCCCTGCTGAACCCCCGGGCCGGCTCCAGCGTGGTCAGCGCCAACGGGCACTCCCCGCCGCTGCCCTACCGGCTGCTGATGAACCGCGCCCTGGCGGCGGGCGTGCGCGGCGTCGCGCGAATGGGGGCCGACTACTGGGACGGCGCCTTCTACCAGGGCTACACCGGCCGGGCGTGGGCCGGCGCGCTGCCGGGCATCGGATGCCTGTCGCTGCTGTGGCCGGGCGAGGCCGGCGCCGACTCCAGCCAGCGATTCGAGACCTTCATCGAGGGCATCCAGGAGGGCGAGGTCCGCATCTTCCTGGAGCAGGCGCTGGGCCGGGGCCGGTTGCCGGCGGACCTGGCCGAGCGCGTTCGGGACATACTCACCGATCACCATCGCCAGACGCTGTATCTGCCCCCGGGGCGAATCAGCGTACAGGTGTCGGAGTACTACGGCGGCTGGCAGGAGCGCTCGCGGCGGCTGTACCGGGTGGCCGGGGAGGTCGCCCGGGCCGTCGCCCTCGACGTCGATCGCACGGAGCTGGCCTGCGACGTTCCCGCCCGCGGGCAGGCGCAGGTCCGGCTGACGCTGCGGAACTGGACCGGCCGGCCCCGCGCCTGGCGGGCGGCCGCTGACAAGCCCTGGATCGTCCCCGACCGCACCGCTGGCAGCCTCGCCGGCCACGAGCTGCTGAACGTCCGCCTGGACGCGGCCGGCCTGACCGCCGGCGAACCGGCCGAGGGAACCCTCACCGTCACCGACGCCGCCGGCCAGTCCCACGCCGTCAAGATCACCGCCCGGGTGGGCGGGGCGATGCACTTCGTGGTGCCGGCGGCGTACGACTACCTCGGGCAGCCCGGCCACGCCACCGCCTTCGGTCCGAGGCGCGTGGAGGACTCGGCCACCTTCAACATCGCACCCGGCGCCAGCCAGACGCGGGAGTTCGTCTTCCTCAACCAGTCCGGCGCGTCGCTGAGGTGGACGATCGCCAGCCCGTTGGCATGGCTGAAGGCCGCCCCGGCCTCCGGCGTCCTGCCGGCCGGTAGCCGGACTCTCGTGAAGGTCACGGCCGCGCCGCCGGCGGATATCGCCGGGACGTTCCAGGCCTCCCTGGCCGTCCGCGAGGCCGACGGCCCGGCCCGGCAGGACGCGAAGATGGTCGTCCACGTGATCCCGCCGTATGCGGCGCCGGCCGCTGTGCCGACCGGGCAGGCCGTGCCGCTGTCGTCGCTGCCCAAGACGATGATCGCCGAGAATCGGGCCCGGGCGTACTGGTTCGGCAAGTCGGATCCGAAGGAGGAGGGGTTCGGGCCCGTGTTCCAGGATGGGCGCCACATCCACGGCGGCATGCCGCAGCGGACGGTGTACGACGTGGCCGGTGCGGGCTTCAAGGCCTTTTCGGCCACAGTGAAACTGCCGGCCAAGGATCGGCAAGGCAACGGCAACCCCTCGGACCGGCAGGTGAACTTCGAGGTGTTCGTGGACGGGGAGCTCCGCGCCCAGAGCGGCCTGATGACGGCCGGGGACGCGCCGCGCCTGCTGGTGGTGACCGGCCTGGCCGGGGCCAGACAGGTCAAGCTCCAGGTCCGCTGGGACCAGCCCGAGGGTGGCCACATCGCCGACAGCGTCGAGACCCTCTGGCTCGACCCGACATTCTACAAGTAGGGTGGGCCAACCGGCCCACCAGGGTCGCCATGTGGCCAAGGTGGCGGGCGAGTTCGCCCGCCCTACGCGTCGAATTCCACGCGGAGGGCGTGTCGCCAACGGAAGATGGCGGCGGTGTGGGTTGTCTCCAGGTTGCCCTGGGAATAGGGGCTGAAGCCGGGCAGTTCAGCGAGCTCGTGGGGGGTGTCGGACCGAAGCCGCTCGGGCTGGGCGATCAGCAGCGACGTGATTACCTCGCGCGGGTCGTCGGTCTGAAGCGTCAGGGCCGCCCGGTCGGCGATGTCCCAGCGGACCCGGGCGGAGAAGGTCTCGTAGTGCAAGTCCGCCTCGGCCCAGCCGTCGCCAAGCCGCAAGGCGCCAGTGCGGGCCGGGTAAGCGTCGTCGCCGATGCGAAATGTGGAGAACCGCGGATCGCGCTTGCTCTTGGTGGCGGGCAGGATCACGCCGGCACGCCGATGGGCCAGGTAGAGCAGGTTCTGATGGTCCAGGGCGTAGTCGCTGTCGGGACGGATCTGGCGGTTCAGCGCCCGCAGGGCCGACAGGCCGGCGGTGAACCCGTCCCGCCGCACGATGCCCAGCGGCAGCGTGATGCGGCAGGCGCCGTCGGTGTGGTTCTCCGGCACGGCCCCCGGCCCGGTGGTCATCAGCTCCAGCTCGCGATAGGTCACCGCCAGCAGCTCCGGCGTCTGGGCGGCCCAGTCGGTCTCGGACAGGACCTGGCGGAGGAAGCCCCGGCCGCGATCGGTCAGCGAATGCAGAGCCAGGCCGTACCCCCCGGGCCGGCCGCTGCTGTTGGTTCGCTCGTCGGCCAGGGGGATCATCTCGCTGTCGTCGTTGAGGAAGCCGCGGTAGAAGTCGCCTGCCCGTACGAACTTGTCCCTCGGGTCGCCGCGGCCGTCCAGGACGTCATAGAGGCAACCGGCCGTCAGGCGGGTGTAGACCAGCGACGGCCCGCCCTCGCGCTGGGCGTTGGTGTTCTCCTCCCAGTAGCCGTCGGGGTGGCCCGATTCGTAGAACCGCTCGGCGAACTCGCCCGCGATCCGGGCCCATTCGGGACGGTCGAACACCTGCCCGCATGTCCACAGGCCCTGCATGAAGATGGCCGTGTGGTTGTTGGCCCACGTCAGGTGCAGGTCGCGCTCGCCTGGCAGGAACTGCCGGTTGTGCTCCAGCACGTCGGGCATGACCCGCTCGACCGTCCGGGCGAACCAGTCCCTCTCGCGAGCCTCGAGCCGGCCTTTCAGGGCGGCAAAGGCCAGCCCCAGGTGGTGCAGCAGGCGGCGCGGGGGGGTGCGGAACACCTGCCCGTCCGGCAGCGGCTTCTGATAGATGTGCTGGAGGTAGTAGTCGGTGTTGGCCATGACCTTGCGGACCAGCGCCATGGCCGGCGCATCGCCCCGCCCGGCCAGCACCGCCAGGATCGAAACGCCGCAGGCCCAGTAGTCGAAATAGGAGACGACCTTCTCCATGTACTTGAGCCCGGGCCGGAACGACTCGTCGAAGATCGGGCGGTCGTGGTCGTACAGGGCCGCCATGGCCGGGACGATGGCCTGCTCGATCCGCTGGCGCTGGTCCTGGATGAACGGCTCGTCGATGCCCTTGCTGTAGTCCTGCACGTGGTGCCTCCTGGTTCGAGTGCGACGGGGGAACACCATACCCGCTGCCCGCTGCGGTTGGCCAGAGCGCGTCAGGGGATTGGGGCGGGTGTACGCACGGGCCCGAAGCGGGTACCATCCGGTGAAGCGAGGTACCTTTTGGGCGGGGCCCGGGTGCCACGGGCTGCTTGCAGCCCGTGTGGGCAGGGGGCGGGACG
>DASRZG010000567.1:0-33874 GCA_035686585.1 Phycisphaerae bacterium | reverse complement strand
ATTTCGCCCCCGGCCCTTGTGGCCGGGGGCTGATCTTCCCCACCCTGTGCGCACAAGGTCGCCCCCGGTCAACCCCCGGCCACAAGGGCCGGGGGCGAAATAGGGGGCGTTGTCTGAGGAAGGCGTCGGATGAGAAACTCTCCCGGGTCTTGATTGAACGGAGAGGATGTTGTCCGTACCATGTCCGATCGCGGGAGGGGAAGGGATCGCCATGGCGCGGACGCTGGGGACGATGTTGACGTGGACCACGTATGGCACCTGGCTGCGCGGCGACGTGCGCGGGTGGATCGAGAAGGGACAGACCCTGCCGCCGGAGCCCGCATTGGAGGCCTGGGACCGGGCCCGCCTCAGGTACCCGCCATTCCTGCTGCCACGGGAGACCCGACGGACGGCGGGCGACCTCGTCCGGCAGGTGGTCGCCGACCTGGATGCCAAGGTCCATGCCCTGACCGTGGGAAGCTGGCACGTACACGTGGTCATCTCCCACGTTCGCACCCCGATCTGGGAGGTGGTCAAGCTGCTGAAGGAGGGGGTACGGACGGGACTGGCCTATCGCCGCGCGATCTGGGGAGCTGGATACGACAAGCGCTTCTGCTTCGACCGTGACAGCCTGCAAGCCAGGATCGAATACGTCCGCAAGCACAACGTCGAGGACGCCCTTCCCCCAGACCCATGGGACTTCATCGTCCCGCCCCCATGAGGAACGTCTTCTTCCTACGTGGGAAAACCATGTGGTCCCCGCGCCCCCTTATTTCGCCCCCGGCCCTTGTGGCCGGGGGTTGATCCCCCACACCCTGTGCGCACATGGTCGACCCAGGATAACCCCCGGCCACAAGGGCCGGGGGCGAAATGGGGCGAAATAGGGCGACGCTTGTCTCGTCATCGCGTGCCTGGCGATTGCTTTTGGGCGTCTACCCTCTGAGCAAACTCATCACTTCGCTCCGCGTCGCGGGGCTGGTCTTGCAGGTGCCGCGGAGGGCGGAGGTGATCATGACCGAGCCGGGCTTCTTGACGCCGCGGATGATCATGCAGGTGTGCTGGGCCTCCATGATCACGGCCACGCCCTTGGGGTCGAGCTTCTCCATGATCAGGTCCGCGATCTGGCCGGTGAGGCGCTCCTGGACCTGGGGACGGCGGGCGAAACAGTTGACGATGCGGGCGAGCTTGCTGATGCCGACCACCCCGCCGCGGGGCAGGTAGGCGATGTGACAGACGCCCATGAACGGCAGCAGGTGGTGCTCGCACATGCTGTGGAAGGTGATGTCCCGCAGCACGACCATCTCGTCGTACTGCTCCTCGAACAGGGGCTGGCAGTATTGGCCGGGGTCCTCGCCCAGTCCGCCGAACAGCTCCTGGTACATCCGGGCGACGCGGTCGGGCGTGCCGACCAGGCCGCCGCGGTCGGGGTCCTCGCCGACGGCGCAGAGCACCTCGCGTACGGCCGCCGTCAGCCGGTCCATGTCAATCCGCGGATTGTTCCGTTCATCGCTCATTGTCGCCTCCCGATCCTCTCTCGAGAACACGGGTGCCATCCCGATGCATCGGGACTTGTCAGCCCGTGCGTCAACGGGCACAGGCTGTCCCACCGGGATCTTCGACAAGCAGCCTGTGGCACCCTTGGAGGGCTCACACGGACCACTGTTACCCCACCGCAGCCCGGCCAGTCAAGGCAACTGTGCCAGCGCCCAGCGGGCGGCCTCGGCGACGGCGGGCGATTCGTGACGCGCCAGGCGATCCAGATCGGCCCGGCCGGAGGGGTCCGCCGCGTTGCCGGCCGCGATGGCGGCGTTGCGGAGGAACATCTCGTACTTCGCCCGCCGGCAGGCGGTCGCGCGGGTCAGGTGGTCCCAGTCGGCCTCCGTCCACGACAGCATCGCCGCCGCCGGCGTCCGGGCCGGCTCCGACGGGCCCCGCAGGGCCGGATCGCCGGGGGGAACCTTAGCGGTAGCATTATACGGGCACGCCTCCTGGCAGGCATCGCAGCCGAAGACGCGACCGCCCATCGCCCGGCGGAACTCCTCCGGGATCCGCCCGCGATTCTCGATGGTCAGGTAGCTGATGCACCGGCGGGCATCGACCAGCCCGTCGTCGCCGATGGCGCCGGTCGGGCATGCCTCGGCGCAGCGGCCGCAGGCCAGGCAGCGGCTTTCCAGGGGCGCGTCCGGCGGCAGCGGCACGTCCACGATGATCTCCGCCAGCAGCAGGTAGCTGCCCCATTCGGGGTGGACCAGGCAGCCGTTCCTGCCGATCCATCCCAACCCGGCCTCGGCCGCCAGCTCGCGGTCGGATACGGGCGCGGTGTCCACGCAGATCCGCGCGGCCATGTCACCGGTCTCCGCCCGCAGGGCGTCGATCAGCTTCCCGCAGCGCTTCCGCAGCAGCCGGTGGTAGTCCCGCCCGCGGGCGTATCGGGCGACGTGCCCCGCCCCTTCCTCTCCCGGCCCGGGAGCGTACGGAACGGCCAGGCAGAGCACCGCCGCCGCCCCTTCCAGCATCCGCCGCGTGTCGGCCCGCGTCGGCCGGGTGCGGCGGAGGTAGTCCATGTCGGCGCAGAAGCCCCGCTCGATGAACCGGTCGAACCGCCCCACGTGCCGCGAGGCACCCACCGGCGCCACGCCCGCGCAGGCAAACCCCAGCCCCCGCGCCAGCTCCAAGGCCCGGCGCTTGATTTCCTCAGGACAGTCCATGCGGGTCATAGTATAGCCCGGACTTCCTGGGAACCGGGAGCAGGGAACCGGGAACCGGGGAAACAGCAAATAACGAATATCGAATACTGAATATCGAATGTCGAAGTGGGCTGACGCCCGACATTGACATCCGCCGCCGCGCGAGGCACTTCGACATTCGGCGTTCGATGTTCGCTATTCGATATTCGTTGTCGGGAAGGCGCGAATATCGAATCGGGAATTGGAATTCGGAAATGGCCCTACGGCTTGATCAGCCGGGCGTCGCCGAGGCTGACGTGGTCGCCGACGTCGACCTTGTCCGGCCCGAAGTCCACGCGGATCGTCAGCGTCTTGACGCCCGCGACGTCGCAGCGGATCGGGATGGGCTTGTCCCCGCCGGCCAGCGTCAGCGGCTCGATGCGGTCCTTGCCGTCGCCGAGGATGTGAACGGTGGCATTGCCCCGCCCCCCGCCGGCCTGGTCGATGCCCGCCACCGCGGCCAGCACGGCGTACCGGCCGCCGAGGTCGTAGGTCACCTCGCAGCGGCTGTGCATCCCCAGCCCGCGGGCGTAGGTTTTGCCGCCCAGGCGGATGGGCCCGCCGGCGGCGGCGCGGTCGCGCCGGAAGGGAAACGCCGCCTCAAACGTCCCGGCCTCGACCACCTTGGCGGCCGGCAGGTCCGACAGGTACGCCACCCGGTCCGAACCGAAGCGGATGGCCGCGATGGAAGCCGCCGAGGCGGCGCGGGCCTCCAAGGCCGGCCCGGACACCGACAGCTTCCCCCCCGCCAGCGTCAGCGAGGCGAAGGGCACGCGCGATCCGTCGACCCCGGCCAGCTCCCCCCCCGCCCAGACCGGCGCGGTCGCGGCCAGCCGGGCCAGTTGGATGATCCGCACGTCGGCGAGGTCGATGGTGCGATCCTGCCCCTGCACGTCGAAGGTCACCTTCCCCGCGGCGATGCCCTTGAGCGCGCCGGGCACGGGGACCCAGTTTCCCTTGCTGTCGGCCGCCACCAGGAAGTCGTGCCGGGCAGCGGGCAGGGCCAGCTCCACGTGGCGGTCGCGGCAGAGGGACGGAGGCTTGCCCGCGGGGGGCAGGTAGATGGCCTCGGCCATCGACACGTCCATCCGAAAGCCCCCGAGCAGGTCGTTCTCGCCGGTGATCCGCCCGTCGGTGACCAGGAGCTTGCGAACCGCCATCATGCCGCCGGCGGGGGCTCGCAGGGCGATCACGGCCCCCCCGGACGCCAGGACGTCAACCCCCGGGCGAACCTGGACCGTCCAGAGGTCACGGATCGGCACGGTCCTGGCGCCGTCCGGGGTGAGAAACCGGGCGGAGGAGCCATCCACCGCGGTCAGCCGCCCCTGGAAGCTCTCGCCGGAGACCATGGTCACCCCGGCCGAGGCGGGCGCGGAGGCCGGGGCCTGGCCCCAAACCATCGCCGCCAGGAACGCCACCACACAGGCGACCACTTCAGCGGCTCCTCTCCGCGGCCAGCTTCTGGAAGTAGTCCTTGACCATCTCGCGGTACCGCTCGGGCATGTTCTCGCGGAAGGTCTCCAGGAGCTTCTCGCGCTCGCGCGGGGGCAGCCGGCCCCAGTCGTCGCCCGGGCCGGAGGGACGGATCTCCGACAGGCCCTGGGGCCTGGGGCTGTCGCCGCCGACCAGCGAACTGGCGGTCGCGTGCGAGGAGGGGATGCCGATGCCCTGCGCCGGGCCGGACTTACTGCCCTGCCCCTGCGCCTGGCCCGTCCCGCCGCACTGGCTGCATCCCTTGCCGCCGCAGGCGGAGCAGGCCTTCTGCTGTTGCTGCTGCGGCTTGCCCTGGCCCTGCCCGCTCGAGGAGCTCTGCTGGGCCATGGCGATCAGGTCGTCGAGCATCTCGATGACCTCGATCTGCTTGCGCTGGGTCTCCTTGCCGCTGTCGGCCTGGGCCAGCCGGTCGCCTGCCTGGCCCATCTTGCCGGCCAGGGTCTTGAGGGGGTCCTTGTACTCGGCCGCAATCCGCTCGGCCTGTTTGGCCAACTCGTCGGCCTTGGCCGCGTCCAGCAGCCCGAAGCTGTCCACCCACGCCTTGTACAGGGCCATGGCGGAGTAGCGGCGGTGGAGCTTCTCGTACGACTGGGCCGCCCGCAGCAGGGCCATGGAGGAGAAGCTGAACCGCTCGGGCATCCGCTTGACCAGGTCGGCGAAGGCCTCGGCCGCGAATTCGTGCTTGCCTTCGCCGGCCAGGGCCTCGGCGCGGCAGTACATCTTGACGGCGGCGAAGTAGCTGGTGTCGCGTTCGCTGATCAGGGGCTGGACGATCCTCGCGGCCTCGGCGTACTGTCCCGCCTCCAGCGCCGCCCACGCCTTGCCGAACCGCATGTCCACGGCCGCGAAGGCCGCGCAGATCCGCTTGACGTTGTCCGCCCACGTGTCCGCGGGGCGGTTGGCCAGGACCTTCAGGGCGGGGTCCACCCGGTCGGGCAGGAACAGCATCCCCTCGCGGATCTCCACCTGCACCTGGTCGCGCTCCATCGCCATGCGGCGCGCCATCGCCCCGGCCAGCAGGGCCTGGAGCTCCTCGGCGGTCAATCCCGCACCCAGCTCCTCGTCCCCTTCCCACTGGGCCGCCGCCGGTCCGGCCCAAAGGGCCAACGCCAGTATCGTCAGCAGCACTTTCGATGTGTTCATCGCCGGTCCGCCTTTCGTCAACGTCTCGATTCCCTGAGTTTCTTATCCAACTCCAGGGTCATGGTTCCAAGGGATTTCTGCCGATCCGCCACCACCTCGTGCTGGTGCTTGACCTCGGGCTCCGCCAGCTCCCCGCTGCGCTGGCCGGCGTTGACCACCAGCGTCCGGGTGTGAATCTGCTTCTGGCTGGTAAGCAGCATCTTCAGCTCCGCCGCGGTCGGCACGAGGGGAGGCTTCTTGCCGCCGCCCCCGCCGCCCTTGCCACCGCCGCCTTGCTTCTTTCGCCGGCTCATCTCCTGGCGGAGGGCGTCGATCAGGTCGCGGAGGTTGGCCTCGATCCCCTCCTGCATCGTCCGGGTCAGCACGCCGGCTTCCTTCTGCGCCAGGCGCTTCTGCACGTCGCCCAGGTCGTCCTTGATCTCCTTGAGCACCACCGGGAAGACCACCGTGGTCCCCTCGTCGGTGACCAGCTTGAGGACCTTCTCCGTCTGCTCGCCCAGGCCGCCCTCGCCGTCGGACAGCTCGGCCAGCTTCAGCAATTCGGGCCTCTGGTATCCCCCGGCCGCCTTGCGGGCGTGGGTGTCGGCGGTGTCGGCGGTGATCTTCTGCTGCGCGGTGAGGATCTCGCGGAGCATGCCCTCGATTTTCACCAACGCCTGGGCCTGCTGGGCCTGCTGGGCCTTGTCGATGGCATCGGCCAGTTCCTTGGCGGCCTGGTCAAGCTGCTCGGAGGCCTGCCCCTGGCTGCCGGAGGCCCCGGAGGGGTTCTGGTCGCCAAGCTTCTGGGATGCCTGCTGCATGCTCTTGGAGGCGCCGGCGGTCTGCTTCTGCCCCGGCGTCTGCTTGTCCTTCGGCGCCGACGATTCCATCTGCCGGGCCAACTGCCCCGTCTTGCGCTCCAGGTCGTCCTGCTCGGCCTTCTGCTTGGCCAGATCCGCCTTGCGGGCCTCCTCCAGCAGCCTGCGCTCCAGCTCGCCCAACTTGCGGATCTCGCCGCGCATCTCTTCCAGGGCCTTGCCCTGCTCGTTCGCGGCCAGGTTCTTGTCCTGCTCGCCCAGCTTGTCAGCGGCCTGGTCCATGTGGCCGGCAGCACGGTTCAGGTTCTCCGGCTGTTGACCTTGCGAGCCGCCCTGCGAACCCTGGGAGCCGCCCTGGGAGCCTTGCGAGCCGCCTTGGGAGCCCTGGGAACCGCCTTGGGAGCCCTGGGAGCCCGGGGACCCGCCTTGAGAACCTTGGGAGCCACCCTGGGAGCCCTGAGAGCCTTGCGAGCCGACGCCCATGGAGGCGGCGGCGGCCTTGGCGGTCTGGACGGCGCTGGCGAGGTCCCGGGTATCTTTGGACAGCTCGCCCTGCTTCCCCGCGAGCTGGCCGGCCTGGGAGCCACCGGTCATGGCGGCGATGGCGTCACTCAGCGCCTTCTCGGCGTCCTTCAGGTCGGAGACGGCCGTTTCCTGGTGGGGCCCGGCGCCGGCGGCGTCGGTCTTGTCGAGCCGCTCACCGGCCTTGCCCATGGCTTCGGACGCCTGGGCGGTGTGCCCTGCCGCCTGCTGGGCGGCGTTGCCCCCCGAGCCGGCGGCGCCGGCGGGGGTCGCCTTGGCCAGTGCCGAGGCCACCTGCGGGTCGCGCCCCAGCGACTGGAGCTTGCCGGTAACGCCCTCGGTCCGCTTGCGGATGTCCTTCTGCTGCTCGGACGCCAGCAGGAGCTTGCCGGGGCTGGCGGTCGCCGTCGCGTCCCCCAGGTGCGTCTGGTCGCCGATCAGCTTGCGGATTTCGTCTCGTGCCTCGGCCAGCTTGCGGACGGCGGGGTCCGCCTCGGGCAGGCCCTGGGTCTGGCGGCGTGCCTCTTCCTGCCGCTTGATCAGGCCCGCCAGGCGCTCGCTGAGGGCCTTCATCTGGTCGCTCAGCTCCCGCCCCTTGTCGGCGACCTTGGACTGCTCGGCGAGCTTGTCCTGCTTCTCGGACAGATCCTTGATCTTCTCCAGGTACTCCTTCCACTCGCGGACCTGGCGCTCGTCGGCGGAGGCGTCGTCCCCGCGCTCCAGGGCGCTGAGGACCTTCTGCAGCTCCAGGACCACGTCGGACTGGGTGGACTCCGCCAGCGCCAGCAGGCCGCGGTGGACGTGCTCGACCACCTTGGCCATGTTCTCGTCAATGAAGGCGCTCTGGGCCTGGTTGACCGCGGTCTTGATCGCCCGCGCGGTCGCCGGCTCTCGCTCGGCCAGCAGGTCGGCCACCTCGGTCATCCGCCGGATCAGCAGGGTGAACTGCTTCCGCACCCGCTCCTGGGTGTAGGGCACCTCGCTGCCGGTGGTCCCGGCCGGGGCCAGCTCCTTGGCCGGATCGGCCTCCTCCGTCGCGTCGGTCGGCGCCCCGCCGGCCGGCAGCGACAGAGCCACCACCCAAAGGGCGGCCGCGATGCCGGCAATCCACAGTCTGTT
This sequence comes from Phycisphaerae bacterium, assembly GCA_035686585.1. Taxonomy (GTDB): domain Bacteria; phylum Planctomycetota; class Phycisphaerae; order SM23-33; family SM23-33; genus DASRZG01. The sequence continues at coordinate 26,094 of DASRZG010000567.1, read as the reverse complement.
CGCCATGTCCTTCATCTCTGCCATCTCCTGCCCGCGCCGCCGCGGGCGTCCGGGCCCGCTACGGCGTCGGGGCGGGCCGGGTCGCGGGATCGTCGAACAACTCGCCGGTCTGCTTCTCGAGATCCTCGCGCAGCTTGCCGAGAATCCCCTCGCTGGAATCGATGATCCGCTTCAACTGGCTGATCAGTTGCTGCCGGCTTTCCAGTTCCTTCATCTCCGCCAGGATGCCTTCAAGGCGCTGGTGGAAGCCGGCCACGATCGCGGTCCCGTCGGTCGTGAACGTGCCCAGCAGGTCCGCGTCCTTTGATTTGGACGCTCGATCCATCTCGGCGATCATGTCATTCATAGGTTTTTCGGACAGTTCCGCCAGCGGGGTGACCACCCTCTCGGTGAGGCGGCGGCGCTCGTTGGGCAGCAGGCGGTTGCAGTCCATCTCCTCGACCACTTCCCCGAGTCGCTGGATCGCCACCGCGCACTCCGTCGCGACGCGCCGCTGCTCGTCCAGCACGGTGTTAAGCCCGCGGGTCACCTCCGCGTCGGGGCCGAACGCCCGCAGGCGGTCGCCGGCGGCCTGGAGCTTGTCGCGGACCCGCCCCTGGCGGTCCACCGTGGCGGTGAAGTCCTGGCGGATCTCGATCTGCTTCCGCACCAGCTCCGCCAGCAGCTCGTCCTCGGAGACCACCTTGAAGGTCTGCACGGGGCTGTCGGACCGGTTGGGCCCGCCGAATGACTCGGGCATGGTGTCGGTGGCGGTCGCGTGGACCCGCACGAGTTGCCCGATCCGGGCGCCGACCTTCTCGATCTGGACCTCCTGGACCACGTCCAGCTTGGGCCCGCCGAACCCCGCCGCCGCGCCGGGCACCGGGAACTCGACGGGAGCGGCCGAGGTGGTCGTCTCGCCCTCGGCGGGTGCGATGCCCGCGGTCACCGTCATCGCCGCCACGCCGTAGTCGTCGGTGGCGTTGAGGATCAGCGGGATCCGCGCCCGCTCCGTCACCTGCCCCCGGACGCTGCGGCGGGTCATGGACACCCGCGGCATGGCGTCGCGGGCGATCCGCAGGGCGTATACCGCCCCTTCCGGGTTCGCCACGCCCTCGGTGTCGATCAACTCAAACCGCAGCATCAGGCGGTTGGCCTCGATCCGCTCCGGCAGGGAGATCGTGCCCTTGACCCCGCGCGGCCGGGGCGCCCCGGCCGGGTCGTCCTCCGGCGGAATGTGCAGGATCTGCATCTCGGCGATGGTCGTATCTTCCAGCACCAGGCGGGCCTCTCGCAGGTCCTTGCTGGCCGAACCGACCAGCGAGAGCTGCGTGCCCGGCGGCACGGAGATCACCCCGCGCCCGGCCTTGAACGGCTCGTCGGCGGACAGGTTCATGTACGGAGGGAAGTGCTTGGTGCCCTCCAGGCGGATCAGCTCGGGCCGGCTGACGACGGTCACGTTGAACCGCTTCGTCCGGTCGTCGTTGCCGGTGACGTAGAAGGTGAACTCGTCAGAGACCTTTTCGAACGTCCTGACGTACACGTCGCCGAGGTCCCCGCTGCCGCTGACCGATCGGTCGATCCGCCCCAGGCCCGGGAAGTCCATGTGGAACATCACCTCCGACGGGATCACCGCCCCGGTGGCGCGGACGGTCACCGAAAAGTCCCCGCCGCGGACGACGCGGAACTCCGGGCCGCCGGCCACGTGGAGGTAGGTCTGCTGGGGATAGGCGACGTCCGCCAGCAGCACGTTGCGGAAGAACCACTGCTTCATGATCCCGGGCTGCCAGACGGCGAACATCACCAGCGCCGCCGCCGCCCCGCCCAGCCAGCCGCCGCGCTTCCAGGTCCCGCCGCCGGCGATCACCTCGGCCGGCCGGAGCTCGCCGGCCTGGGCGTTGGCCTGCTCGGCCACCTTGCGGATCAGCATCTCCGACGCGCCCACCCACGCGGCCGGCGAGGCGCCGAACTGCTGGGCGCTGATCAGGCGGTCCTCCAGGTGCGGGTAGTGCCGCTCGAACACCAGCGCCAGCTCGTCGGCCCCCATCGGCACCCGCAGCGGGCGGAGCAGGAACCGCCACAGCACGGCCCCCAGCCCCGCCAGCGCCAGCAGGTCGATCAGCACCCGCTGGGCGCGGTCCAAACGGAGCGGGTAGTCGATCGCCAGGGTAAGGAACACGGCCGCGATCACCGCGGCCAGCACCAGGCACAGTCCCCGGCCCATCAGGTGCGCGCGGAGGGTGCGCTTCAGCAGCGACAGTTTCCGGCGGGTCTGGGGCGTTATCAGGCTCTCAGGGGGCATCGACGTCTCCGAACGGCATGTCACGTCATGTTGTACTTTTTGCGAAGCATCCACTCGATCGCCAGCAGGCCCACCACCAGCACCAGCACCGCCGGCACGTCCCAGAGGTCCTGGGGCTCGAACTCGAACAGGGTCAGCTTGCCCACCGGCACGCGCCGCGGCAGCTCGTCGGCCTGGGCGATCCACAGGAACCGATCGCCCTTGGCGACGGTCTGGAGCTTGCCCGGGTCGGCCTCGGGGTTTCGGCGCTCCTCCTCCGGCAGGACCACGGTGATGGTCTTGCCGGAGACCATGTTCTCGTAGGACGGGTCGTCTCGCTTGGCGCTCAGCTCGAACGTCCCGAGGGCCTTGAGGGTGAACTCGGCCTCGTACCGCCCGTCGGGGGTGCCCTTGGAGGCGGGGTCCAGCTCGATCCGCTCGATCTTCCCGCCGTCGCCGGGGATCATGTCGACGACGAACTTGGGGTCCTTCAGCGGGCTGTAGTCGCGTTCGTACGCCTCCACCTTCACGCGCAGGGTCTGCCCGACGGTGAAGCGGTCGGGCCCGGTGGTGATGATGACCCGCTGGCGCTGGAGTTTGCCGGAGGCGAGGAAGTCCACCGCGTTGGACCAGAAGCGCCGGTGGACCTGCCCGTCGCTGACGTACCGCCAGCGCCAGGTCTCGTCGGAACCGATATACAGCACCCGCCCCTTGCCGTAGTACTGCACGGCGATGACCGGGTTGGCGCCGGCGTCCGGGGCGCCGGTCAGCCGGCTGCGGGGGTCGGAGCTGACCGCCAGGGCCGAGCCGAGGGTCTTGAGCTTGTAGACGGGGTGGGACCAGTACAGCCCCGGGAGGGTCTCCCAGATCTGCATGTTGGCGGAGGCGTCGCCGTGGAAGCGCATCACGGGATGGTCCAGGCCGATCGCGGTCGGCAGGACGGGCCAGGCGACCGGGTCGGGCTCGGCGATCTGGTCGGCGATGTCGATCTGGCGCCGGTCCAGCACCACCGGCAGCAGGTCCGCCAGGGGCTGGAACGGGGCGTTGCCGACCAGGTTCTCGTCGGAGTACTTGTTGGAGGCGATGTAGCAAAGGCCGCCGTGACGGTTGCCGACGAACTCCTCCAGCATCGACACGAACGTCGCGTCAAACCCCTCGGAGGTGTGGGCCGGGTCGTACAGGATCACCACCTCGTACTGGAACAGGTCCTTCTTCTCCCGCGGCAGCCGGCTCAGGCGCATGCCCGTGGAGGCCTCCTGGTTGAACTCCTTCTCGGCGTTCTGCTGCCAGACGCTCACGGCGTACCGTTCGGGCTCCCGGAGCAGCAGGTTCCGCAGGTACTGGAACTCCCACCCGCCGTCGGCGCTGACCAGCAGGATTTTGAGCTTCTCGTCGCTGACCTGGACCCGGGCGGTGGCCTCGTTGTCGGCCAGGTCCACCTCGGCCTCGACCGGGTCGGCGCGGACCTTGTACTCGTAATCGCCCAGGTCCGGCGCCGGGTGGCGCAGGGTCACCTTCTGCTCGGCGGCGCGGTCGTCGCCGGCGGCGCCGAGGGTGACGGTCTGCGACTGGCCCGTGTCGTTCCACGGCTCGGACCCCGCGGGCCTGCGGTAGAGGGTCAGGGTGGTCTCGGTCGCCCCGCCGCGGCTGGAGAGATAGGCGGTCAGCTCGACCTCGGCGCCCTTGCGGACGGTCTGCGGCGCCTGGAGCCGGGTGACGGTCACGTTCCGCCGGGGCTCGGGGTCTCCGACGGCGACGGCGTAGACGGGGATGTTTCGCTTCTCCAGCTTGGCCAGGACGGACCGGAGCGAGTCGGCGGCGCCGGGAGCGTCCCAGTCGCCGGTGTCCTGCCCGTCGCTGACGACGACGATGCCGGCGACGCGGCGCCCGGCGATCTTGTCGGCGGCCTCGGCCAGCGCGCGGGCGAGGCTGGTCTGCTGCCCGCCGCAGACAAGCCGGCCCGTCAGCTCGCCCACCATCGCGCCGGTGTCCGTGCCCTCGGCGGCCTCGGGGGCGGCGGGGACCTCGCCGAGCTTGCGGGTGTAGTCGCCCTCGGCGGCGGCGAACTGCATCACCATGAGCTTGCGGTCTCGGGTGATCTCCGCCAGCGGCCCGGAGGCGGCGCCGAGGACGGCCTGGACGACCTCCTGGCGGGACATCCCGCCCAGGGCCTCCTCGCGGACGCCCAGCCGCCCCGCCACCGCGGCGCGGGTGGCGGCGTCGGCGTACCGGTCCTTCAGGGACATCGACAGGCTGTCGTCCATCAGGACGACCACCGTGGAGTGGACGTCCTTGCGGAACCGCAGCGTCACCCCGGGCTGGCACAGCAGGGCGAAGATCACCAGGATCACCACGACGCGGACGCCCGCCAGCACCAGCCGGGCCCGCCGGCCCGCGCCGCGCTCCCGCAGGTAGCTGCGGACCGTCAGCGCCACCAGCAGGATCAGCGCCGCCGACATCCCCAGGATCGCCCAGTTGCTGTAGTCGGCGTTGAGGCTGGGGGCGATCCGATCCGCGCCCGCCAGCTTGCCGGCGTCCAGCCCGAACAGCTTCTCCAGAATCCAAGACATACCGCGCCGTGATCCTATCTGTAATGCCCGAAACGCTGCCCCAGGAACACCTCGGCCGCCAGAACCACCAGCATCGCCGCCAGGGCCGCCTTCCAGTATTCGCTCTGGTCGCTGGCCGCCGCCGCCGCGGCGGTCGGGGCCAGCCGGTCCCGGTACGCGAACTCCACCCCCAGCCATTCGCGCAGCTTCCGCTCGTCCGCCCGCTCCAGACGCCCTTCCGCCGGGTCGATGTTCCGGGCGAACAGGGCGGTCCGCTTCTCGTCCGGCAGTGTCAGCAGGAGCCTGTAGATCCCGGCCGAGGAGGTGTCGGGGTAGGTCAGCACCCTCTCGGCGGCCCCGCCGCTGGCGGCCAGCGGGATGGGGACGTCGGTGCGAGGGGCCTGCATCCGCGCCTTGGCGGCGATCAGGCCCGCCCCCAGCGGGAAGCGGATGGGCTCGCCGACGGTCTCGGCCGCGTCCTGCCCGCCGGGCCGGGACAGGTAGGCGATCACGTCCTGGATGAAGGGGGTGTAGGTGTAGTCCTTCGGCCAGTCGGACCACTCGGTGTCGGCGGCGGAGCAGATCATCATGACCCGGCCCTTGCCGTAGCTGCGGACGGCGATGGCGGGCGACTGGACGGGATTGTTGTCCTGGTTGTCGAAGCGGGCGAGGATGCGCACGGCCCCCAGGTCGCCGGAGACGGCCGGCGGGGCGGCCTCGGCCGGGGTGTACCCGTAGAACCGCACGAACTGGGTGAACTCGCTGAGCTTTCCCTGGTAGCACCGCATGACCGGGTCGTTGGCGATCGAGCCCCGCAGCAGCCGGACGAACCGGCGCCGGGTGCGGTCCGCCACCGGGGGGAGGATCTTCAGGGGGCTCAGGCCCGTCCCGCCGTCGTACAGCGGGCCGTTGTAGAACGTGGGGTTGAGGCGGTCGCCGGTGAAGATCAACAGCCCGCCGCCGGAGCGGACGTAGTCTTCCAGGGCCTTCAGCGGCGTAGCACCGGCGCCGGAGGCGGACTGGGCGGGCAGGTCCGCCACGTTCGCCAGCACGACCAACTCGTAGGGGTGGAGGTTCTCCTCGCCCAGCCCGTCGGGGGAGATCACCCTCGCCAGCGATCCGTAGCTGCCGTCGTCGCGGGGGACCACCGCCGCCAGCAGCTCGTGCGACTCGTTGTACTGCGGGTCGGACAGGTTCGGCTCGCCGTCGACGATCAGGACCTGCCGGGCCTGGCGGATGTGCAGGGCCAGGTACCCGCCGTTGTCGCCGGCGAGGCTGTCGCCGGGCACCTCGGCCTGGACGGAGGCGTAGCCCGCCCGCCCCAGCTCGCAGACGCCCTGGACCACCCGCGTCTGTCCGGGCTCGATCGAGGCGATCGGCTGGACGGGCAGTCGGGCCTCCGTCTCGTCCTCGTCCCGGACGGTGAAGGCGACGGCGACGTTCTGGGCCGGGGCCGGGCCGTTGTTGCGGACCCGCACCTGCACGCGAATCTCCGCCCCGACGATGGTCAGGTCGTCCACCACGCGAACCTGGTCGATGGTCAGGTTGGCGGCGGGCTCGGCGCCGTAGTTCAGCAGAACGATATCGGCGCCGCCCTTGGTGGCGGCCTTGAGCTTGGTGCGGAGGTTGGCGGCGCGGTCGGCGTCGGCGTAGTCGTCGCGGCGGAAGTCGCTGAGAATGTGCAGCCTCTTGTCGGTGTCGGCCTTTTCGAACCACTCGATGGCGGCGTCCAGGGCGCCTTCCAGCCGCCCGCGGGTGTCCGACAGGGGCAGCCCCCGGATCCGCTCGCCCAGGTCGGCGGCGTTCTTGAGCGAGTCCATGCCGAACACGGCCTCGGAGGTGCGGGGGCGGCTGGTCAGCAGCACGCCCACCCGGTCGCCGTCGGAGAGGTTCTGGAGCATCTCGGCCAGATCGCCGGCGGCCCGGCGGAAACTGCTGGAATCGGCGAGCTTCTGGCCCATGCTGACGCTGTCGTCGAGGATGAACACGTGGGTCATCTGCCGTGCGGTGCCCACCAGCGGCATGGCCCGTTCGGAACAGCCCATGAACCGCCCCACCGCCACCGCCAGCAGGAAGACCGCCAGGCAGCGCAGCGCCAGCAGCAGCAGCTCCTCGAGCTGGACGCGCCGGCGGTTCTTCCGCATCGACTCGCGGATGAACCGCATCGCCCCCCATTCGATCACACGGAACCGCGTGCGGTTGAGCAGGTGAATGATCACCGGCACACTCGCCGCCGCCGCCCCGCCGACAAACAACCATGTGTGTACGAATGGCATTGGTTCTTCCGATACAGCCGCAATTCCGTGGGCCGCAGCCGCCTTCGCCATACGGCTTCGGCGTGCCAAGGAGACGCGGAGAACGCAGAGAAACTACGAGTGGGAAAGAACCACTCTGCGCACCCCGTGCGCTAACCGGGGCTCGTCGAAGTTGATCAACAGGCCCACTTTCGCCCCGACGGCCTTCAGCGTGCTGATGACCTGGGCGAGGTGCTTGTCCGTGACCGTCTCGACGCTCTTCAGCTCCACGACAACCTTTCCTTCCACCAGAATGTCAACGCGATGCTCGCCCACTTCCACACCGTCGTAGAAGACCTTCACCACGTGCTGGGTGGTGTACTTCAGGCCCGCCTTGGCCAGCTCGTGGGCCATCGCCCGTTCGTAGATCGCCTCCAGGAAACCCGGTCCCAGCTCACGGTGAACCGCGATCGCGCATCCGATGATCCTGCCGGTCAGTTCCTTCTCCGGATATTCCTGGTCATCCCGGTCGCCCGCCGACCAGACGGTCGCGCCGGAGGTTTTCTCTTTGGGCAACCTCCGGATGGGCCGCAGAGGCGCGGAGAACGCAGAGAATCTGTCACTGCTGCCTGCCTCGTCCGGTTGCCTCTTCTCGCTTCCCACGTCGCTCTCCGGGCCTTCTCCCGCCTCTTCTCCGATTCGTCCGCTTCTTCTGCCTCTTCTCCCATTCTTCTGCTTCTTCTGCTTCTTCCTCTCAACTCCCTCTGCTTCTTCTGCTTCTTCCGCTTCTTCTGCTTCTCTTACCTCGCAGTTTCTCTGCGCCCTCTGCTTCTTCTGCTTCTTCTACCTCTCCGTCCTCTGCGCCCTCTGCGCCTCTGCGGCCCATTACTACCTCTCCGTCCTCTGCGTCCTCTGCGCCTCTGCGGCCCATGAGCTCGGCTACCGTTTGGCGCTGGCCTTGCGTTTGGCGGCCGCGCGGGCGGCGAGGAAGGCCAGCAGGGCGGCGTCCAGGTGGTCGGCGGTGGAGATCCGCTTGTAGTCGATCTGGCAGGCGATGCAGTGGCGCTTCACCTCCGTGCAGAACTCCTCCACCGCCTCGATGTATCCCTGGCGGAGGGCGCGGGGTTCGATCATCAGCTCGCCCGCCGCCTCCAGGCCGCGGAACAGCGTGTTGCCCTGGAACGGGAAGGTCAGCTCGTCCTCGTCCATCACGTGCAGCACGATCACCTCGTGTTTTCGGTGCCGGAAGTGGCGCAGGCCCCGCATCAGCCCGTCCACGTCCACGAACAGGTCGCTGATCAGGCACACCAGCCCCCGCCGGGGGATCTTCTCGGCCACGTTGTGGCAGATCTCCTCGATGGAGGTCTTGTTCCGCAGGCTCGCCACGTCCAACTCGTGGACGAATCCCTTGATCTGGTTGGGGTTGGCCGAGGCGGGGATGTAGGCGCGGAGGTCGTCGTCGAAGGTCGCCAGGGAGACCGCGTCCTGCTGGCCCAGCAGCATTTGCGCCAGGGCGGCGGCCGTGCAGCAGGCGTAGTGGTACTTGCTGAGCCGATCCTCGCGCCGCCCGTCCTTCTCGCCGTAGCGCATCGACTCGCTCACGTCGACCAGGAAGGTGCTGCGGAGGTTGGTCTCCTCCTCGTACTGCTTGATGTAGAACCGGTCGGCCCGGGCCCACACCTTCCAGTCAATGTGCTTGATGTCGTCGCCGGGGACGTACTCGCGGTGCTCGGCGAACTCGACGCTGAACCCGCGGAAGGGGCTGCGGTGCATGCCCGAGATGAACCCCTCGACCACCAGCCGGGCCTGCAGGTCCAGCCGGCGGATCTTGTTGAGCACCTTCGGGTCGAGGTATTTCTGTAGTTCTGTTTTCGCCATGAGTCATGCACCGCCGGGGATTCAAGTCCCTGATGCCCACGCATAGCTATGCGTGGGCTTTACACCGAGGACCGCGAACCGTCCAGACCTACGCCTTCAACAACCCCGACGTATCCGCGCTGCCCGCGACGGCGCCCTCCTTGGCGGGGATGGTCTGCAGCAGCCGGTCGATGATCTTGTCGGCGGTGAAGCCCTCGGCGTCGGCGTTGAAGTTGGTCACGATCCGGTGCCGCAGGACGGGCTTGGCGACGCCGCGGATGTCGTCGGTGGACACGTGGAACCGCCCGTGCAGCACGGCCCGCACCTTGCCGCCGAAGATCAGGTACTGGCACGCCCGGGGCCCCGCGCCCCAGGAGACGTACTGGCTGACGAAGTCCGGCACGTTGCCCTCGTGGATGCGGGTCGCTCGCACCAGGCGCATGGCGTACTGGATCACGTGGTCGGCCACCGGCACCCGGCGGATGGTCTGCTGGATCTCGATGATCTCGGCCCCCCCCAGCACCGGGGTCAGGTTCGCCTCCTCGATCGCCGTCGTCAGCCGGACGACGTCGAACTCCTCGTCCCAACTCGGGTAGCCCACGAGGATCTTGAACATGAACCGGTCCTGCTGGGCCTCCGGCAGGGGGTAGGTGCCTTCCTGCTCGATGGGGTTCTGGGTCGCCAGGACGAAGAACGGGTCCATCATGGGCATGCGTTTGCCGCCGACGGAGACCTGGCGTTCCTGCATCGCCTCCAGCAGGGCGGCCTGGGTCTTGGGCGGGGTGCGGTTGATCTCGTCGGCCAGGACGATGTTGCTGAAAATGGGGCCCTCGAAGAACTTGAACTCCCGGTTGCCGGTGGCCTTGTCCTCCTGGATGACCTCGGTGCCGGTGATGTCGGAGGGCATCAGGTCGGGGGTGAACTGGATGCGGGCGAACTGGAGATTCAGCGCCTTGGCCAGCGAGGAGACCATCAGCGTCTTGGCCAGGCCCGGCACGCCTTCGAGGATGGCGTGCCCGCGGGCGAAGATACACGTCAGCAGCTCCTCCACGACCTGCTCCTGCCCGACGATCGCCTTGGCCATTTCCTTGCGCAGCAAGGCGTAGGCCCGGGTCAGGCGCTCCACCGCCGCCAGGTCATTCCCGCCGGCCGCCGCCGGGGCCGGCTCGTCCCCCCCGGCGGCGGGGATGGAGATCCTCTCCCCGCAGTCGGGGCACTTGGCGAACTTGCCGGCGTGCTCGTCGCCGACGGTGCACTGTTTGCCACACTGGCACGTGATCGTAATACTCATTACTTTCTCCGGTTAGCTCGCAGGTCGTCCTGCGTAATCGCCGCTCGCTGACGTCTCTATCGCTGACAGATCGGCAGGTACCCGTAAGGCAACTGCAGGACGATGGTGCCGATGGCGGTGCCGTAGGTGGTGCCGACGCTGTCGCCCATCCACGACCCATCCGCCGCCTGGGTGCTGATCAGCCGGTCCCGAACCTTGGGGTAGTATTCGGTCCAGTCGTTCCCACCTCGCTGGTACATGCCCTGGGCCATGTAGAAGTGGGTGTAGAAATAATGCCCGTCGGCGTTGGAGACGCTGACGGTCCGCTTGCAGTATGTGACCAGGCGCTCGACCATCTTGGCCTCGTCGGACTCCGCCCCGCCGCGCTGGCGGTCGTAGACGCCCGCGGCGTAGAAGCAGGCGATGGCCGCGGCCGAGATCGGCGGGCGGGACGACCCCCGGCTGCCGGCGGAGTAGCAGATGCCCCCGTCGCTCTGCTGGCAGTAGCGCAGGTACTCCACCGCCCGGTCGATGGTGCTCTGGGGCACCTTGATGCCGACGTTGCGGCACGCCCGCAGCGCCTGCAGCTGCGTGACCGTTACCGATCCCTCGTCGGACCTCTGGTTGGGGGTGTAGATCCACCCGCCCGCGTGCTTGTTGGCGGCGCCGAGGTCCGATTGCGACTGCGCGGTCAGCGCCACCGCCTTGTCCAGCACCGCCCGAATCCGATCCCCGATCGGCTTGCGGAGGTCCATGCCATAGCACTGCGCCAAAAACAGCATGCTGAACCCGTGCCCGTACATGCTCCGGCTCTCGCCGGTCGGCGAGCAGATCAGCCCGTCCTTGCTCGATTCGGCCAGGCGCAGGACGTACATCAGCGCCTTCTTGGTCTGCTTGGCGTACGGGCCCGTCTCCGGCGTGGAACCCGACGCCATCAGCGCCATCCCCGCCAGCGAGGTCATCACGGCCGGGTAGTTGTACCCGCCGTAGCCGCCGGAGTTGGACCAGCTCCCGTCGGCCCGCTGGGTGCGGACGAGGTAGTTCAGGCCCTTTTCGATGGTCTTGACCGTCTCGATCGTGACCATGTCCGGCAGCGTCCGGCTGGGCGCCGCGGCCAGGACCGCGCCGGCGGGTCGCCCCGCCCCGTCGGGCGCGGCGGGCATGGCCGCCAGCACGGCAGCGGCCAGGATCCACGGTATCGCTCGCTTGGTCATGTCGGTCCCCATCTCTATTCGCTCTTGCCGTACATCCAGATTCCCTTGTGGGTCTCCAGCAGGAGCCGCCCGTCCAGGATGACCGGGCTGGACAGCAGCATGTGGTGCGCGGCCCGGGTCCGCACGTCGTTGTCGTTGTTGGCGGCGATGGTGAACATCTGGGCGAGCTTCCCGGTCCGCCGGTTGACGACCGTGGCCTTGGACGCCAGGGCGTAGCTGGTGGGCTTGGTCAGCAGGGCCACGTGGTCCCGCCCCACCTCCACCGGCAGGGCGTAGTTGGACGGGTTGGTCGGGGCCGCCACGTCGGCGACCCACAGCAGCTTGCCCGTATGGCGGTCGAACGCCTGGAGGCTGGGCTTGGTGGTGTAGCTCATTTGCCCGTACATCTTCTTCTGCCGGATGTCCGAGGGCGTCTGCCCGCCCACCACGAACACCTGATCGTCGGTGATCCGGACGTCGCCGGGAACGGCCACGTTGCCGTCCACGGGGCTGGTCTGGAACGTCCGCTCGATCATCCCGTGGTGGGCGAGGCTGCGAAGCTCCACCAGCGGGCTGTCCGCCGAGGGCGAGATGGCCACGTGGGTGTCGGTCGCCTCCAGCACGATCGGCTGGAGGTCCCCCGCCCCCACGTTCACCTCCCAGACGGGCCGATCCATCCCCAGCATCGGCTCGGTCATCGCCAGGGTCTGCCCGTCGAAGGTCACCACCAGCCCGGCGGCGGTGACGAAGGCCTGGCCTTTCCGCGCCCCCAGCTTGATCCGTCCCAGCAGCTTGCCGCGCGACTGGTCGTAGACGCTGGCGAACCAGTCGGTCCGCCCGTGGACCGCCACCACCAGCCCCCCGGCCGCCCGCGGCGGGGCCATCCAGGGATACTCGGCGCCGGTGATCTCCTGGCTCCACAGGGCCTTGCCGGTCGCCATATCCAGCGCGGTCATCGTGCCGGTGGCGCCGGAGTTGCCCTGCACCACCAGTTGGTCGCCCCCCATGGCCATCGAGTGCATCTGGACGACGGTGGAGCTGCTCCGCGACAGGTACCACTTGCGCTTGCCCGTCTTGACGTCCACCGCCCAGAGGCCCGCCCGGCAGGCCACCACCACGGTCGACCCGTCATCGGTCGCGCCCGCCAGCATCGACCACGGCCAGCCGTTGAAACCGTAGCGGTACAGCTCTTCGCCCTTGACGTCGGTGGGCGCCTCCCAGATTACCCCTTCGGTGTAGGACGGGGCGTACGGGTTAAACCGGACGAACCTGTCGTCCTGGAGGATGAACAGGCTCTTGCCCGCGCGGACCGGCCTGCCGTCGGCGTCGCGCAGGACCACCGGCCCGCCGCCGCCGCAGTACAACTGCGCCAGAGGCGGGGAGATCAACCCCAACGCGGGCGCCGCCGGAGAGGTGCCGCCGCCGGCGCCGCTGCCGAACCGCCTCAGGACCTCCGCCGCCGTGCCCCGGACCCCCGCGAAGGCGACCCGCGCGTTCGGCGGAAGCGATCGGAGGTCCGACAGGCCCAGGAAGGCGATGTTGGGCTTGATCTGCCGGTAGACCATCGCCCTGCCCAGCGAGGCCGACGGAGACAGGACGCTGGAGGGGTACTCCAGGTTGATCCGGCTGAGGAGCCTGCTGGCGGTGGCGAGGCGGTCCCGCTTTCGATCGGCGGCCGCGGCGCCGTCGGTGGCGTGGAGGTACTGGCTCTCCGCCGCCCGCAACAGCGCCAGCGGCGCCCACGTGCTGTGCCGGTACCGGTCGGAGACGGCGACCATGGCGTCGCCGTCGCCGTCGTTCAGGGCGGCATCGAGGGCGGCCTTGGCCCTGCCGTCGGACGTGCGGTAGCAGTCCTGCCCGTGCGAGTCGATCATCTCGGCAATCAGGCGGTGGCCCAGGTCGTACCCGGCGAACCGGGGGGTGTCCTCGTCGTCGTAAACCCGGTCGTTGCCGCGAAGGCCGATGTCGATGTCGGCCAGCTCGACGTCCTTGAAGTCCTCGGTGAGCTTCTGGGCGAGCTCGGCGGCGCGGGAGTGCTGCTCGACCAGGCTGTAGTACTTGATCAGCCGGACCTGCATCTCCCCGCGGGCGCGGTCGCCGGCGGCGAATTCGCCCGCCTTCTGGAACCGCTCCAGCATCTGCGGCTTGTCCGACGATTCGTTGGCCAGGCAGACGTAGGTGCGGTAGAGGCTCTGCTCGGTCCGCGCCAGCAGGACGCTGAGGCCCTCACGGCGCGCCGCCTCGCGGGCGGCGAGCAGGTCCGGCAAGGCCCGGGCGAACTTGCCCGCGTTGAATGCATTGAGCCCCCGCTGGTGCAGCAGCGTCGGGCGCTCGGCGGCGCCGGCCGTGGCCAGCCGGGCGGTCAGTTCGGCGTCGGCCTCGGCGAAGGTGAAGTAGGCCGACACGCCCGCGGAGTTGGCGGCGATCAGCTTGCCGTCCGCGCACACCAGGTTGCCCAGCATGGCGCGGTTGTCGGGCTTGTCGGTCAGGCCCAGTTGCAGCACCTGGCCCCCGTCCAGCGGGACGTACCAGACGCGCCCCCTGCCCGAGGCCAGGATCGCCTCGGTGGTCACGCCGCACCGCCCGTGGATGTTGTCGATCGTCCCCAGCCGGCGCTTCTGGTCGTCCTGCCCGTCGGCGCTTTGCAGCAGGCGAAGCTTCGGTCCCGACAGCAGCACCATCGCCTCCCCCACCGCCGCCAGGTGCTTCTGCCCGTCCCGCCCGACCGTCCAGAGCCGCTCGCCCGTGTCCGCCCGCACCGCCAGCACCTCCGACGAATCCGCCGGCAGGCAGATCAGCCGGCCCTTGGCCACGACGATGGGATTGGCCGGGAACGACGGGCCCAACTGACTCGGATTGTAGCCGCGCCTGCTGCGGGCGGGGCGGTTGCGGTCGCTGTCATACTGGTACGCCCACAGGGCGCGCCCGGTGTCCGCCTCGAACGCCGCCAGCACCCCGGCGTTGGTGCAGGCATACACCCGCCCGTTCGCCACGGCCGGGGGCGAGCCGCTCTCTTCGGTGGCCATGTACCCGGAATACATCGGCTGGGCGTCCACCGGCGTCTGGCTGACCATTGGCGGCGGGTTCCAGACCATCCTGCCGGTCCGCGCGTCCAGACAAAGCAGGTAGTACGCCTGGGTGTGCTTGGCCACCACGTACAGCTTGCCGGCGACGTAGGTCGGGGCGCTGAGGAACCGGCAGGCGTTCAGGAACTCGTCGGGGCTGTCCTTGGTCCACCACAGCAGGGCGCCCTCCTTGCGGAGGGAGAACGCCGCCAGGACCGAGCTGTCGATCATCGGCTTGTCCACGCCCGGGCGGAAGCCGACGTTCCGCCGGAACCGGGGCGGGAACAGGCCCACGGCGTACATGGCGTCGCCGCCGACGGTCAGCGTGCACGTGCCGTCGTCCGCCGGCTCGGACTGGAACCGGTTGGGCGGGTAGTACCCGATATTCCTGTTGGGGGTCGGATCGTCGGCGTGCAGGGGCAGGTGCGACGTCCGGAACAGCATCTCGCCCGTAAGCATGTCGTAGACGAGAATCTGCGTCGCCTCGCGGTAGAGCACCATGTTGCCCACCACCAGCGGGTGCACCACGGCCGGCAGGACGATCGTCTGATTGGTGTTGCCGATCCGCCCCTTGTACAGCACCTGGCCCTCGCGGAGATCGAGCTGGGTCTGGAACTGCTTCATCATCTCGGCGTTGCCGGTGATCTGAGGCGGGAGCGTTCCGGTGGGCCCCAGCAGGCTCCGGATCGTCTCGTTGTCGGCGAGCTTGATGGTCCGCCCGGGCTGGGTCCAGCGCGGACTCAGCACGGGCCGACAGGGGGACATCATCGCCACGGAATCGGGCGCACCGGCCATCGAGGTCCACCCCGCGACGGCGGGGACGTGGGACTGGAATTCCGGCGCCGGGGCGTCCAGGATCGCCTGGACGAAGGCGGCGACGTCCTGGTCGGCACCGGCCAGGACCGCGCGGGCGTCCGGGTGCTTGGACTGAAGCTCTTCGAGCACCGTCCGGGCGGCGGCGGCCTCCCCGGCGAAATGGTGCGCGACGGCGACCCTCGCCAGCAAGGCCGGTCGTTCGACGCCTTCCTGGTCGCCCAGCCGGGTGACGTCGCCCCAGGTGCGGGCGGCTTGGAGAAAATCGCCGCGATCGAACTGGATCGCCGCCAGCCGGCTGAGGGCCTTGCCGCCGGAGCGGGTGTTGAGGTACCGTCCGATGACCTCGCGGAGCATGGCCTCGTCGCCGCCGGCCATGGCGGACTCCAGCAGCCTGGCGGCCTTGGCGTCGTAGAGGCTGCGGTACATGCGGAGCCCCTCGGGCCCGAGGGAGGCCGTCACGGCCGTGGCCATCGCGCCGAGCGAGACGTACCGCCGCCCTTCCGGCGTGCAGACGAAGCAGGGCTCGCGGCGGTCCAGCAGGGCCTGAAGAATCTCGATCGCGCGGGCGTATTCCTTTTGGGCGATCAGGTCCCGGGCCTTGTTGAGGTAGTCGGCCATGTCCTCGTCGGCGTTGACGAGGGGCAGGGGCCTGGTGGGGTCCTGGGGCTCGGTCGAGGCCTCTCTGGCGGGCAGGCGGTCCAGGATGAGCTGGGCCCGCGCAGGGGCGGCGCAGGCGATCCACGCCGCCAGGGCCCCCGCCGCGATAATCCGGATGTTCCGATGCATTGGCGCCTGACCCATTCCCTGCAGCGGCGGCACGCGCCCGCCGGCCGCCGGGGCGTCCGCCCCGTCCGCACGTCGCTGCCGGCGACCGTAATTCCGGCATGCAGGACATGATACCGGATACCGGCGCAGACTACGACGTTTTCCTCGCAGGGCTTAGTCGAGCCAAGGCTCCGGAAGTTCCGGGAATCCGCGGGCGATTTCCATCCTTGACGGCGCCGGGGCCGACGGATAGCCTCCGCCCGGAATGGCGCCGCGCATCGCCGTGGTCATCCCGTGCTTCAACGAGGAGCCGACCATCGCCAAGGTGGTCATGGACTTCCGCCGCGCGCTGCCCGAGGCCGACATCTACGTCTTCGACAACATCTCCACCGACCGCACCGCCGAAGCGGCCGCCGCCGCCGGGGCCCGAGTCCACCGGGTTAAACTCCGCGGCAAGGGGCAAGTGGTGGCCCGGATGATGGAAGTTGTCCCCGCCGACATCCACGTGATGGTCGACGGCGACGACACCTACCCCGCCGACCGCGCGGGCGACCTCATCCAGCCCCTGCTGGACGAGGAGGCGGACATGGTCGTCGGCGCCCGGCTGGCGGAGTTCACCGGCGAGGCCTTCCGCCCCCTGCACGTGATGGGCAATCGCCTCGTCCGAGGGCTGATCAACACCATCTTCCGCTGCCGCCTCACCGACATCATGAGCGGCTACCGCGCCTATACCGCCGAGCTCGCCCGCAACGTGCCCGTCACCGCGGTCGGCTTCGAGGTCGAGACCGAGCTGACCCTCCAGAGCCTCTACCACGGGTTCGTCATCCGGGAAGTGCAGGTCCCCTACCGCCAAAGGCCCGCCGGAAGCGTCTCCAAGTTGCGGACATTCCGCGACGGGTTCCGCGTCCTCTGGACCATCTTCAGCGTCTTCCGAGCCGTAAAGCCCCTGACCTTCTTCGGCCTGCTGGCCCTGGCCCTGCTGGCCCTGGGCATCCTCTGCGCCCTGCCGGCGGTCTACGAGTACTTCACCGAGCCGGCCCACCAGGTCAAACGCTTCCCCCTGCTGTTCGTGGGCGTGGGGCTGGTGATCCTGTCGTTCCTGTCGGCGGCGGTGGGCGTGCTGCTGCACGCGATGAACGTCCGGCTCAAGGAAATCACCTCCCTGATGCGCAAGGCGGCCGCGCCGCGAAACAGGAAGTAGGTCGCGGCGGCGCTGCGCAAACAACCGCCGGTCCGTTACCGCGTGCTTCCCCTCCACGGCTCGATCGAGCCGGATGTGTCTCTCACGAGGATGAATGCTTCGACCCAACGGGCCATCATGGCCGTTGGGTTTGTCGTGCTACAGCCGCCGCGCCGGAGGCGGGCTCAGGCGAGCTTCCTGAGCTTCAGGCCCAGCACGGTCATGCCGATCAGGCCCAGGACGATCGCGGCGGGCGCCGGGAGGACCACCGTGGCCGTGGCGCCCCAGGTGTCGCCGGTCGTCGCGGCCATCTCCACCAGGCTGCTGCCGGAGAGCTTGTAGACCTTCTTCGATTGCTCGTTCTCCAGCAGATACAGCACGCCGTTGTCGTCCTCGGCCAGGCCGTACATGGCCTTGGACGGAAGCGTGGCGACCCAGTCCACCTCGGCGGTGTCCGGATCGACGGTCACCAGGTAGCCGGCGGTCAAGTCTGTGACGGTGGCGTAGACGGTCGCGCCGTCGGAGGTCACCCAGATGTCGCCGGCCGAGACGAAGAGGTTCGACCCGTTGAAGCTGGTCTCGCCGTTGATGTCGTTGAACGCGGCCCCCGGGCTGCTGACGATGGAGCCGCCGACCAGCTCCCACTTGTAGAACGCCCCGTCGGAGCTGGCGGCGTAGAACTTGTCCCGTTCATAGCTGGCCAGGCCGTTGGTGTAGTCGACGCTGCTGTCCACGATCGTCGTGGCGCCGGTGGCCTTGTTGACCAAGACGAAGCTGTACCCGCCCGAGCCGATGCCATACAGGTCGGTCGTGCCGTAGTTGAAGGCGATGTCGGTCACCGGTCCGTGGGTGAACGCCCCGATGTGAATGTCCGGCAACGCCCAGTTGGAATCGTTCAGGTACAGGTCAGAGCTGCTGCCGTAATAGATGTACCGGCCCGGGATGTCCGCCGGCGCCGCCGACACCAAAACTGCAACCATCCCCAGTGCTAGCAATGCCCTCTTGATCATGGTGCTCCCTTCTTTCCTCGATGGGCGCCGCCGCATGGCCGACATCCCATCCCCGTGCGGTCGCCCGCACAGGCCTTTGTCGCCTCCGCATGAAGCGAGGCGTGGCAAATCGGCGGCCGCCCCATGCGACGGAACGGCGAGGCCGAGTCGTCCTGCCCAAGAATCGTCATAGCCCGGGCCGGTTGGACATGGTACGCACGCTGTGACGCGACGAACCATGGCGGCGAGAAACCACAGCCGGCCTGGGGCCTCCTTTTTTTGCCCAGTCCGCCTTAGCCCCATATTCTACCGCGACCACGCCAAATCGCCAAGCCAAAAACCGGCGGCAATTCCGTGCGCCCCCCACTCCTTACCGCGACCACAGGCCACCCCCCTCGGCTGTTGACAACCGAGCCGGCGGGCGGCATGCTCATGGCCCGCCGGCCATGCGCCACCACGGTCCGCACCGAAAAGGCCGGCCCGGGAAGAAGGGACGCCATGTCGAATAAGCTGTTTTTCAGACAGGCCTTATGTCAAACATCCGCGGCGGTGCTGCTGGCGGCGATCGTCCCGGCCACCCTTGCCGCTAAGGTCGTCAACGCGGCGGAGGACCCCGCGACGGGCGTCGTCACGCCCGCCCCAAGCCGGTCAGTCCTACTCAACCCGGGCAAGGGTTGGGTGCTGTACGGCATGCCGGCCGACCACACCCCCGCCGGGCTCTCCTTGGGCGTCACCGGCTACCAGCGGTTCGCCTGGTCGCAGATCGAGCCCGCCGAAGGGCAGTTCGACTGGACGGCCATCGACAGCGCCCTGGTCGCCTGGGCCAAGGCCGGCAAGCAGTTCGCCTTCGGCGTGATGACCGCCAACATCCACCACAAGGGCATGTACGTGACGCCCAAGTGGGTCTTCGACGCCGGCTGCCCCGCCCGACCCGTGCAGAAGGAGCGCCCCAAGACCTCCCCGGACGAGGCCGCGTTCCGGCGCTACGAGGGCCCGCAGGTGATCCCCGACCAGTGGGACCATCCGGTCTTCCTGGCCAAGCTGGGCAACTTCCTGGCCGCGGTGGCCAAGCGGTACGATGGCGACCGGCGTCTGGCCTGGTATGAGACGCGTTCCTACGGCAACTGGGGGGAGGGGCACCTGTATCCCTGGGGCGGGGCGCCGCTGAGCCACGACGGGCGGCTCCAGCATATCCTCATGCACGCCAATGTTTTTCGCAAGACACCCCTGGTCACGGGCCATCATTACGTGGAATCCGAGCGGCACTACCGCCGCGTGGTGTCCATGGGCATCGGCATCCGCGACGACGGGGTGATGTCCTTCCGCGACGGCTCGCGAACGGCCGGGGCCTTGGGCCACAGCCCGGGCATCTTCGAGTGGGGCGGGTCGTACCGGCAGTTCGTCCGCGACGGCACCTGGACCCGGAAGGGCAGGACGCTGGCGGAAGTGATCGAGAACGGCAAGGCCAGCTACGTGGGCCTGGCCCGCCACGGCAAAGCGGACGTCGAGGCCCTCCTGACCGACGAGCGGGCCCTGATCGAACGGCTCGCCAACCGCATGGGCTATCACATCGTGCTGACACGAGCCGAGGTGCCCCGGCGGATCGCCCCGGGCGAGCCGGTGGCGATCACCTTCGACTGGGCCAACCGGGGCGTGGCCCACGTGTACGTCCCCTGCCACGTCGCGGTCGGCCTGCTGGACGCCAAGGGCGACTGCGCCGCCCGGGCATGGGTCCAAGGGTGCGCACCGGCCCAGTGGGCGCCGGAGGAGACCACCCGCGAAACGGCCTCCGCCGTTTTCGCCGAGGCCAAACCGGGCCCCTACCGCCTGGCGGTGGGCCTGTTCTCAAGCCGGTCCGACGCCAAGCCGGCGATCCGACTCGGCCTGGCGGAGTCCACCCCCGACCGCTGGTATCCCCTGTCGGCCGTGGAGGTCGCCGGCCCGACCACCTCACCCGCCAGCCGCTGAGGCGACCGCCCGCAGATACGTCGCGGCCGCGATGATGCCCTGTGCTGGGCCGGCCATCGGCCCTGAACTCTTTTAAGCCCCTTAGGACGTGTAACGGGCGAAGGGGCCTCAAGGTCATTCCTATCCGGCAATATGTCCGATAAGATGGAAACACCAAGGAACACGGCAGATGGACGCGAGCAAATCCGGTTTCGATCGCGCCGTAAGGTCGGCTGATGAGCCGGCCCCGGCCGTGATAGACGCGAACGGCTCTTCGGAACACGGGTTGCGATGGAGGCGGTACGCCGCGGTGCTGGCGTTGACGTGGACCGTCGTCGTCGGCGGGTCCCTGGCGTGGAATACGTACCTCGTGAAGCTTCAGGCGACGGAAAGGGCGCGCGTGGAGGCCCGGGGGTCTTCCGACAAGGACCTCCTTATCCAGCAATGGATCGCCGGGCACGGCGGGGTCTACGTCCCGGCCACCGAGCGGACCCCTCCCAACCCCAATCTGTCGGAGGTCCCGGAACGCGACATCGTGACGCCGTCGGGCAGGAAGCTGACGCTCATGAATGCCGCCTGCGTGATGCGTCACCTCTACGAGGGGCGGACGGAGCCCGGGGGGCTCAGGGGGCATTTCACGAGCCTCAAACCGATCCGGCCGGCGAACTTTCCCGATCCGTGGGAAGCGCGGTCCCTGAGGGCCTTTGACCGGGCAGAGATAGAAATCAGCGCCGTGATGGAGATGGACGGTGAGCCCTACATGCGGCTCATGCGCCCGATGGCCACCACGGAGACATGCCTCAAATGCCACGCCGAGCAGGGGTATAAGGTCGGCGACATCCGCGGCGGTTTCAGTGTGTCGGTGCCGATGGCGGGCTACTACGGGCAGGCGAGATCGCAGATGATCCCGCTGGTCCTCGGGCACGGTGTCATCTGGGTCTTGGGAGTGGCCGGGATCGGCGTGGGGGCCGGGATGATACGTTCGCGCATCTCCGAGCGTGAACGGGCGGAGGCGGGCCGGCGGCGCAGCGAGGAACGCCTTCGCTCCGTGGTGGCGAACGTTCCGGGAGCCGTCTATCGCAGCAAGGTGGAGCCGCCGTGGCTGATCGAACACGTCAGCGACGGCATGCTGCCGCTGACGGGCTACGGGCCGCGGGATTTCGTCACAGGCCGGCGCGCATATGCGGACATCATTGTTCCCGACGACGTGGAGAAGGTGGCGGAAGCGATCGAGGCGGGCGTGGCCGGCCGAGGGCCTTTCGTCCTCGAATACCGCATTCGTCGGGCCGATGGCTCGATCCGCTGGGTGTACGAGAAGGGCAGGGCCGCCTACGACCGCCAAGGGAAGCCGCTCTGGCTTGACGGCGTGATTCTCGACATCACCGACCGCAAGGAGGCCGAACAGGAACGCCAGCATCTGCAGGCCCAGATGCAGTACGCCCAGAAGCTCGAGAGCCTTGGCGTGCTGGCGGGCGGGATCGCCCACGACTTCAACAATCTGCTGATGGTGGTCCAGGGCAACGCGGACCTGGCGCTGCTGGACACTCCGCTCACTTCGTCGGTGTACCAGGACCTCCAGGAGATCAAGGGGGCCTCCCAACGGGCTGCGGGCCTGGCCGAACAGATGCTGGCCTATTCCGGCAAGGGGCAGTTCGTCGTGGAGCCGACCGACGTGTCGGAGGTCATTCGGGACACATGCCGGATGCTGGAAGTGCTGATCTCCAAGAAGGCGACCCTGCATCTCGATCTCGGCGACAGCGTACCGCCCGTCATGGCCGACGCGACCCAGGTGCGCCAGGTCGTCATGAATCTCCTCACCAATGCTTCCGAGGCCATCGGTGACCAGCCTGGAACGATCTCGATTTCCGTCGAGGCGAGGCGGGTCGACCGCGAACACCCGGCAAGAACGTATTTCGGCGAAGATGTCCCGGAAGGCCTCTACGTGGCGCTGGAAGTGTCCGACACGGGTTGCGGCATGGACCCGGACACATTGGGGAAGGTCTTCGATCCGTTCTTCACCACGAAGTTCACGGGCCGCGGCCTGGGGATGGCGGCCGTGCTGGGCATCGTGCGAGGCCACCACGGGGCCATCATGATCGACAGCCCGTTGGGCAGGGGCACGACGGTGAAGGTGCTCTTTCCGGTCACCAAGGCCCAACAGCCTCAGGCGCCGGCCGCGATCGAGCCTCCCGAAGGCGGCCTGGCCGCCGGAACGGTCCTCCTGGTGGACGACGAGGAATCCGTTCGAGCCATCGGCCGCGCGATGCTGGAGCGGCTTGGGATGACCGTGATTACGGCTGCCGACGGCCGGCAGGCTCTTGAGCTGTTCCGCGAACGTGCGGAGGGGATCGACTGCGTAATCCTGGATCTGACGATGCCGCGGATGGACGGCAGAGAGACGTTCCGTGAACTTCGCCGGATTCGAGCCGATGCGCAAGTGATCATGTCCAGCGGATACCATGATCAGGAAGTGATGCAGCAGTTGGCGGCCGAAGGCTCCGCCGGGTTTGTGCCCAAGCCGTACGAACTGGCGGAACTGCGGCGCGCCCTTCGACCCGTTCTCGGCGGGTAGAGCCGGCAAGGGGGTCAGGCTCTCCTGCCGCCGTTCCGTCAGCCCGCCCCCGCAAACGCGTGCGGAGCGAAGCCCGCACACTTCACCCACGGCGGCACATCACGTTGCCGCCCAAAGATCGCTTGCGTCGGCGTGCAAACAAAGGACAATGAGCAAGAGCAGCCCGCGCCGGTTGCGGGCCAAGGCCCCTATGGGAATCCCGGCCCGTGGGCGATTCCGTTTCGAGGAAGGTCAGGCTATGAAGATCCGAACAGCGGCTTGGGCAGGCATCGTGTTGGGAATGGTTCTGTCGAGCGCGCCGGCGGCGGATCCGCCCGCGGCGCCGGCGGGGGCGGACGACGCGATGGTCAAGGCGATCAAGGTCCTGCCGGACAGGGCCCCGGACTGCTCTTCGCTCAAGGGCATCGCCGAATCCGTCACCCGCGACGGCAAGACCAATGACGAGAAGTTCATCGCCCTGTACAACTTCATGATCATCAGCCACTACCACCGCGCCTATCCCCCCGCCGGTCCGTCCCTGCTGTGGTTCAACAACTACGGCTGGTCGCTGTGCGGCGGGCTGGCCTCGCTGCAATCGTCGCTGTACAAGGAGATGGGCTGGGGCTGGCGGCACGTGGGCTGGCCCGGCCACAACATGGCCGAGGCCAAGTATGACGGCACCTGGCACTGGTTCGACTGCTTCCAGAAGTTCTACGCCTGGCGCCCCGACCCCGACGCGCCCGGCGGCCGGACGGTCGCCTGCCAGGACGACCTGGCCAGGGACCCCCAGAACCTCCTCGTCGACGGCTTCTTCTTCGACCCCGCCCGCAAGGTGGTCTACCCCGGCAACGACCGGCTGGAGATGATCGGCGGGAAGCTGAACTGGACCGCCCCGGCGCAGTTGACCTGCGGGGACAGTCTGCCCGGCATCGTCCAGGCCCTGCCCAAGCGGAGGATTGACGGGGAGAACGCGGGCTCCTGGAACTCCGGCGCGTACTCCGGCGAGGTTCGACTGATGCCCGGCTTCTCGCTGACCAATACCTGGGACGCCCTGCTGGGGCCCGAGGAATCCTGGCCGCAGAAGGACAACCTGGCCGTCGGGCACACCTGCGGGAACAAGGACCTCCGCAACGACCCGGTCAACGGGCCGGTGCTGGAGCCCTACTACCAGCGCGTCCGCAGCTATTCCAACGGCGTCCTGACCTGCGCCCCCGATTTCGGCAGCGAGGCGGTGCTGCAATCGTTCGTGGCCACCGACAACGTCAAGTACGCCGGCGGCGCCCTCGTCCCGGCCGAGGCGGGCAGGCCCGCCAGCGTCACCGTGCGGCTGGAGTCGCCGTATCTGATCATGAAGGCCACGGGCGCCGCCGACGGGGCCGACACGGTGGAGGTCTCCGCGGACGGCAAGACGTTCCGAAAGGCCGACCTGAAGGACTTCACCCCGGCCGGCAATAGGAGGACGTGGACGTCGTATGTGCGGATCGGCTTCCAGACCGCGCTGAAGTCGCTGAAGCTGGAGGCGACCGTCCTGAACAACGCCGGGGCGCTGCCGTTCCTGTCCCCGGGCAAGAATCCGGTGAAGGTCTCGGTGGCCGACGCCAAGGCCCTGGGCAAGAACCGGCTGGTCGTCACCTACGCCTACGCCCCGGGCTGCCGGAGCAAGTCGTTCGAGCAGTTGTTCGACGAGGGCAAGCACCTGTTCGCCCAGCAGTCCGCCACCTGGGCCGAGAATCCCACCGTGGTGCAGAAGACGTTCGCCGCCGGCGACCTGCCGGCCGCCTTCCAGATTGACGTGCCGACGCCCAAGGGCAAGTACCCCGTCTATCCCCGGATGATCTTCCTGCGGCGCGAGGTGGTCGCCCCCGGTGCCAAGCCCCTGCCGGTGCCCGACAAGGCGCAGCCGCCGAAGATGGGGCCGGAGGACGAGCTGAAGACCATGCCCAACCCCTGGCTGATCGGCTCCCGGCCGGCGCCCGGGCACGTCGAGCCGCCGACGATCACGAAGCGGGTCGCCACCCTGAAGGCCAGCCACGCCGCGTGCAAGACGGGCGAGGTGGCGGAGAACCATTTCGTGAAGTGGCCGGTGAACGACGACAAGCAGACCTGGGTCATGCTGGTCGGCGGGGAGCTGAAGGGACTGCCGGCCAGCAAGGAGATCGCCAAGGCCCGCCTGGCGGTCCCGGTGGTCCGCGGCAAGGACCAGGCGGCGACGAAGGTGTGCGTGGTGACCTTGAAGGCGCCGTTCGAGGCGGGCAAGCCCTACGACTTCGCCAACCTCGGCGACGTCGTCGCGACGTTCACGGTGCCCAAGCAGGGCGACAAGGGCGACTACGACCCGCCGAAGGTTTTTAAGGCGGACCTGACGCCGTACGTCAAGCAACTGGCGCGGGGCGAGGGGCGGTTCGTGGGCCTGGCCATCCGCGTGCAGCAGGACCGCAGCGTGGACGACGGCTACATCATCCGCATCGACATGCCCAAGGCGGCCGACCTGCCGCTGGAAGTCGACGTCTACGACGCCCAGCCCACCGCGGCGAAGTAAGCCGGCGAACCCCGCCCGCGGTCCTGCCCCCTGCCCGCACGGGCTGCAAGTCCCGATATATCGGGATGGCGCCCCATTCCCGGAAACCTGGGGACGCTAACCAGGTTTTTCGCCAAGGGCGGGCCGCCGGTGAAAGAACAAGGGTGCTACGGAAGAATGTGGTTAGCGGCCCCCTGTCGGCCCAGCAGCAGCGCGCGCGAGGCCCGGCCGGCGGGGGTGTCGGGGCATTCGACCTGCACCGGCGCGTCGTCGGCTGCCGCGGGCTGATCGGTCACCCACAGGGACTTGGCAAGCCGGGAGGGGACCCGGCCGGTGACGTAGACGTAGTCCCCGAACGGCTGAGCGTGCGCGAAAGATCGCTTCGTCCGGATCGGCTTGGAGAACCGGCAGGTCTTCGTGTCAAACGCCGTGATGAAGCAGGCGGCCCGGGAGTCATCGCCGAGGAAGTGACTCCATGACTGTTTCGGAAAGCACGCATACGCGAACGTATACGGCGTCGAGTCATTCCACTTGCTCACCAGCCACAGCCGGTGGGCGTCACGGTCGTCCGGCAGGACCTCCACCAACGTGCACGGGGGCAGGGCACAGTTGCCCTTGACCCAGCCTCCCAGGCTTCCCGAGCCGACGAACCCGTCCGGCCGCCACAGCTTGACCGCCTTGCCCTCGGGGCCGAGCTCAATCAGCCCGTGCGCACCGGCATAGTACGCCCGGCCCCGCAGCACGGCCAGGCGCTGCCACGTGAACACGCCGGGATTGCAGTACCTGCCCGGGAGCCACACGTTGGCCGGGGCGGGCAGCAGGCCTCTGGCCGCGGCGGCGCTGAGCAAGGTCGTCACCCTGGCCGCATCCGGATCGACAGCCACGAGCCTCTCCTCGGAA
>DASRZG010000566.1:0-2602 GCA_035686585.1 Phycisphaerae bacterium | reverse complement strand
AAGATCGACCGCGAAGGGGGCTCGTCGGCTCCGACCGAACCGTTAGGTCGGCGCTGCATCACGGGTATCGCTCCATGCCACACGGTGGGAACGGGAACCGGCTGCTTTTTTGGCGTCGTGTCTCGGTCGGCCGCGGGGGCGGAGGGTGTGCCCCAGGCCGGGGGAGGCGGCGATGCGCTTGGCCCACGAGTCCGACCCGAACGCTCGGCCGCGAATCACGCTCCGCCCGCGCGGCGCGGCCAACCCCTGCGCCCGTCCGTTGCCGCGATTCAGCAGGTGACAGCACAACCCGCCCGTCGAAGCCCTGCCTGTCCTCGGCATCCCATCAACCCACCGCTCCGAGGCCCACTCGCAACAGAAAAGCCAATAGAAAAGTAGCCTGTCCCCATTGCCCACGGGGGGGGGAGCCAACGACTTCGGGGCAACAAGCGGGACGGGGAATGCTTGCAAGGACCTCGATGCAAGAGACAATGGAGGAGAGCTGGCCTGCGGCGGTCGCGGGCCAGCCGTATCTGGGAAACTCCCGTTCATGCGGGAAGAACATTGGACGGGCGCCCTTCAGCCCCGCAGGATCGTGCTGCAATCACAGTCTCCTTGCGGAGCGCGGCCCGTCTGCTCATCCTGGCGTGAGGGAGGGGATTTCGCGGAAGGAACCTTGCCATGCGGTGTTTGTCGGCAATGCGTGGGTTGATCGTGGCTGTCGGTTTCCTGGCGCTCGTGGCCGACGGCCGGGACGCCGGGGCGGCTGCAGCCGACGAGCAGGCCGATGCGCTCGTGGCGCGCGTTCTGAAGGCCTTGGGCAGGCCGGTGGGGCTCGCGCACCTGCCTCGCTGCAAGGACGCGGGTGAGGCGCTGGCCCTGGCCCGGGCGGGCAAGTGGACCTACGTCCATGGGCAGATCGCTGACGCGGCGGCCGTGGCGGGCGTGCGGCGGGCCGTCGACGATGCCGGGCTGCTGAACCGCCGCATCTCGATCGACCAGGGCGATCTGCAGCGCCTCCTGCCCGTCGCGCGCAGTTGTGACCTCGTGCTGTTGACCGACCTGCGCGCCGAGGAGTTGAAACCCGCGCTGGCCGCCGAGATCCGCCGCGTGCTCCATCCCTGGTATGGCGTGGCGGTGCTCGGCGATGCCTCCGGGAAGCTGAGCGCCTCGGCATTGCTGAAGTGGGCGAAGGGCATCTCGCCCGGCGCCGCCCCGCTGCCGGGCGGCGGGGCCCTGGTCACGGTCAAGGCCGGCCCGCTCGCCGGGGCCGATGACTGGGCCCACTGGTGGCACGGGCCGGACAACAATGCCGTATCCGCCGACAAGGCCTACACGCTGCCCGAGACCGTGCAGTGGGCCGGCAAGCCGTTCTTCGCCGGCACGCTCGTGGAACTGCCCATCGTCGCCGGCGGCAGGCTGTTCATGCTGTGGAACGGCCACGAGATGGACTCGTCGGCGGGAGCGCCCCTGCTGGCCGGCGAGGAGGGGAAAGGCCCCCTGCTCATCGCCCAGGCCGTCGGCTCGGGCCAGAAGCTGTGGGTCCGCCGCCTCTCGCCCGCCGCGTGGGTGCAGGTGTCCCGTTCCATCGTGGTGGCCGTCGGCGAGGATCTCCTGGTGGCCGACGGCAACTCGATCCTGGAACTCGACGGGGCGACGGGCAGGGAGAAGCGACACGCGCAACTGGACTGCCCCGAGATCAAGTGGATGGCGCTGCACGCCGGCCGGCTGCTGATCCTGGGAGGGACAACCACCCGGAACCCTGGCCGCAGGTCGGCTAAGGCGGTGATCCCGTTCCGTTCCTCCGGCCTTCATCTGATGGCGCTGGACTACAAGACCTTCAAGCCGCTGTGGCGGCTGAACCGCCGGCAGGGGGTGGACGCCTTCGATCCGCGCTGCCCCGCGGTGGCCGGGGACAGGATCTTCCTCTGCACCGAGGCGGACATCGCCCAGGCATACTCGGTGGAAGGCGGGAAGCTGCTGTGGAGCGTCACGGCGGGTTTCGAGCGCATGAAGGTCCAGCAATACGAGTGGGATCGTTCCTCCCGGCACCCGGTGACCGGCTATGCGCTGCTGGGCGTCTACGTGCTCTCGGCCACGGAGATGCCGGCGGCGGTGGTGCTTTCGCAGGCCGACGGGAAGCGGCTATGGAGCACGCCGACGCCGCGGAGCTACATGATCACGCCCCTGGCGTTCGGAGGTCTGCTGTGGAAGGAAGGGCGAGGCCTGGACGCGGAGACCGGCAAGGTGAAGCGTTCGCTCGCCGGGGTGAACCGGGGCGGGTGCTCGCGCTTCACCGCCTGCCCGCAGGGCATCGTGGGCAACGCGGGGCTGACGTACGATCTCCTCGCGGCGAAGCCCGTGCCCATTCTGTCGGCGAAGTCCCTGTGCGGAGCCGGACAGTTTGTGGCCAACGGGCTGGCCTGGAAGTTCCCCACGCCGTGCACGAACTGCACCGAGTGGCGCGGGTTCATCGCGCGGGGTCCGGCCGAGAAGTCGCCCCCCGCGCGGGACCGGCTCGTGCGGAGCGCGGACTCCGCGACGGTGACCGGGGCCGAGCCGGCGGGCTGGTTGACCTATCGCGGCAACGCCACCCGGTCGGCCTCGACGCCGGCGCGGATTG
>DASRZG010000565.1:0-8385 GCA_035686585.1 Phycisphaerae bacterium | reverse complement strand
ATCTCCCGGACCGAACGGAACCGCCGCACGGCCGAGGCGATGGAGTTCGACCTGACCGGCGCGGTGCGGGCGTGGGTGTCGGGCAAGCTGCCCAACAGCGGCATCGTGCTGGACAACCGCCTGGAGGGCGGGGCGTATGACTTCTACTCCTGCCGGGCCTTCAAGCCCGGGCAGAGGCCGTATCTGGAGATCACCCTCTCCCCCGGCGTCGACGCCAAGCCGAGCCCGATCCCCGAGGTGACCACCGCCCCGGCCGAGGCGTGGGTCGAGGCCATGCGCCAGGTCCACGCGAAGTTCAACGGCAACAAGGGCCGGTGCGTGCTGTACGGGGACAGCATCACCTGCAGCATGGCGTTCCTGGGCACGGCGGCCTGGGGCAAGGAGATCCCCTACAAGAACGTCCCGGCCGAGGCCAAGGCGGACCTGGAGGCGGTGTGGGCGCACGCCGACCGGGCGTTCTGGCAGAAGCGCGACTGGAAGCTGGGGCACGAGGGCCAGAAGAAGAGCGACTGGTTCCTGGCCAACATCGACGGCTGGCAGAAGACGCTCCAGCCGGAGGTGGGCGTGATCCTCTTCGGCAGCAACGACCTGGGCGGCCTGTGCCCGCCGGAGTATACCGAGAACATGGCCGCCGCCGTCCGGCGGATGATGGCGGACGGGACGGTTCCGATCCTGACCACCGTGCCGCCCGCCAGCGGCAGGGACCGCTACATGGCCGACTACTACATGGCCTGCTCGATCCTCGCCCGGCACTTCCGGATCCCCGTGATTGACTATTACGGCGAGATCATGCGCCGCCGACCCGACGACTGGGACGGCCGGCTGCCGCAGCACCTGGAGAAGGCCCGCGGCCCGGACGGCAAGGTCAATGGCTACGAGGTGCTCGCCCCCATCTCCGGCGACGGGGTGCACCCGTCCAACCCCGCCAGGTACAGCGCCGACTTCAGCGATGAGGCCCTCAACAACAACGGCTTCGTCCTCCGCGACTACATGACCCTCCGCAAGTACGGCGAGGTGATCCGCCAGGTCATCCAGCCCGGCGCCGAGAGCAACTAAACCCAGTGGAGACATCATGAGAACCATCGCCACCTGCCTGATTCTGTGCCTGGCCGGCGCCGCATCCGCGGCCGGGCGGACCGTCGTGCTCCAACAGGGCCTCGCCCCCGGCAAGGCCTACGCCGGCTGCCAAACGGCCACGCTCTGGCGGACGGGCGCCGCGCCGGCCGACGGAGACCGGTTCCTCTACCTCCGCGGCGAGGACAACCGGATGCTGGTCTGTTTCGACATCCCGGCCGACCTGAAGGGCCAGGCCCTGGCCCGCGCCCGGCTGTGGGTCTTCCTGCCCAAGGCCGACAAGGAGGACCGGTACACGGAGATCCTCTGCAACGGCATGACGGCCGCGTGGGAGGCCTCCGCCACCTGGGCCGAGGCGGCGCCGGGCAGGAAATGGAAGTTCGCCGGCGGCGAGTTCGACAATCGCACCGATTACCGCAACGGGCGGTTCCTCGGCGCCACCGACAGCTACGAGCTCTACGCCCGCCAGCAGCATCCCTACTGGACCCCGCACATGAAGTGGTTGCCGGTGAGCGTGCCGGAAGGCGGAATGTGGGTGGCCTTCAACGTCACCCCGCTGGCGGAGAAGTGGCTAGCCGACCCGTCGAGCAACCTCGGCGTGATGCTCTCCTGCGACCACGCCGACAAGCGGATGGCCAATCCGTGGTCCATCGACATCCCCTCCGAAAGGCACCCCGACGCGACCAAACGGCCCAAGCTGGAGCTGGAACTGCGCGACGGCCTCGCCGAGCCGGTCCAGGTGGCCGTGGTGCCTTCGCTGAGGCGGATCAACGCCTGGTCCAGCCGGTACGACTATCGCGGCCCGTTCCAGCGCGAATACACGATGCAGATGGCCGCCAACGAGTGGGAAGGCTTCCAGGTGGTGGTCTATCCGCTGCTGGGCGACCTGGTGAACGTCTCCTTCACCGCGTCGGCGCTGAAGGACCAGTCCACCGGCGCGGCCCTGCCGGCCGACAGCATCCAATGGCTCTGCCAGGACGTGGTCCACATGTCCACCAACTGGGTCGTTCGGGACGTGTGCCTGGGAGACAAGCGCTACTGGGTGCCGGACCCCCTCGTCCCGGCCAATCTTTCGCCGCCCAAGTGGAAGACGGTGCGGCGCCAACAGGCCACGCCCTTCTGGTTCACCGTACGCACGCCTCCGGGCACCAAGGGAGGCCGATACAGCGGGACGCTCACGATGTCGGCCGAGGGGTATAAGCCGGTCGACTGCAAGCTCACCGTCGAGGTGTGGGACTACGAGATTCCCACCAAGTGGCACTACTCCGTCGTCGGCAGCTTCGGCTACGACGGCGTCCGGCAGTTCTACGGCGCCGGCTACAAGCCGGAGATGATGAACCGCTGGTATGACTTCCTGCTGGACCACCGCCTGGCGCCGACCGAGCAGTACGCCACCCGCCTGAGCCCGCGCCCGGACAAGCTCAAGTACTGCATCGATCGCGGCATGAACGTGCTGTACGTGCAGGGGAACCTGAAGCTCTCCAGCGACCTGTCGGCGCTGAAGCGGCAGTACGAGCAGGTCAAGGAGTTGGGGCTGACCGACCACGCGGTCATCTACGTCGAGGACGAGGGCCATCGCCAGGAGATGCGGCGGCAGCTCTCCAAGAAGGTCCGCGACGCGGCCCCGGAGGCGATGATGATGGTCGGCGGCGCCCGGCCCGACCCGGAGGTCTGGGGCTACGTCGACGTGTGGGACCCGGAGATCGACCAGTGGCCCGGGCACGTGCTGGTGGACAGGGGCAAGTGGAAGGACAAGAAGGACAAGATCAGCGCCGCGGAGGCCCGGAAGGTCGTCGAGGCCGCCCAGGCGCGGGGCGAGCGGTTCTTCTGGTACGTGGCCGCGGGCCCGGTGGCACCGTATCCGAATGTGCAGCTGGAGTATCCGCTGATCGCCGCGCGGGTCTACGCCGGGATGATGAGCTGGAAGTACCGCGTCGAGGGCTTTGAGTACTACTGCTACAACCTGTGGGGCAACAACACCAAGGGCGCCAAGCGCTGGCCGGAGGTGCCCTGGGACGTTCGCGGGTTCAAGGAGTACAACAGCGACGGCATCCTGTTCTACCCCGGCCCGGGCGGCACGCCGTGCGCGTCGGTCCGCCTGGAGAACATCCGCGACGGCGTGGAGGACTGGGAGAGCCTGTACATCCTCCGCGATTACGCCGACGCCCTTCGGGCCCGCAAACCGAGCGGCAAGGCGGCCGAGCTGCTCAAGGCGGCCGACGCCTTGCTGGATGTGCCCGACGAGGTGGTCACCAGCGTGACGATCTGGACACAGGATGAGAACCTGCTGCTAAAGACCCGCAAGGCCGTCGGAGAGACCATCGTCGCCACGAAGGCGCTCGTGCCCGACGCGGAGTACAAAAAGGTCCGCGACGCCCGCGAGGCCGCCCGGCTGGCCGCCCAGCGGCAAATGCTCGCCGACCGCGTGGCCGGCAAGCTGCCCACCACCCGGCCGGCGGAATAGGCCCGGAACTGCCCGGCAAGGAGAGGATGCATGCGGGCGAATGAAGACCAGTCGCCGCCGCCGTGGTGGCTGGAACCGATGTCCATACTCGCCCACGGGTACGTCGGTGACTGGGATTGCTCCGCCGACCCGGCCGTCATCCGCAGGC
Organism: Phycisphaerae bacterium; assembly: GCA_035686585.1. GTDB lineage: Bacteria > Planctomycetota > Phycisphaerae > SM23-33 > SM23-33 > DASRZG01. Next base: position 4,699 of record DASRZG010000565.1, on the reverse strand, counting down.
TGGTGCGGGCCAAGCGGGCCATGGGCTTCGACGCCGAGCACCTCATCCTCAACCTCAGCATGATGCAGGGCGCCGAGGGAGGCGACGACAGCCGCGCCTACCGCTTCCGCAACCGCCACGGGTTCCTTGACGACTACTTGGCGGCGTATCTGCCGGAGGCGCACCGGCGGGGCCTGCGCGTCATCATCTACTTCAACGGCCACTGGTTCCGCGGCACCGCCTTCGCCGAGGACCACTTCATCCTCGACGCCGCCGGCCAGCCCGTCACCCTCTACGGCAGCGGGCGCGGGGTCTGCCCGCGCGGGCCGTTCCGGCCATGGTCGGAGGCGATCGCCGAAGACCTCGGTCGATACCCCATCGACGGCGTCTTCCTGGACGGCCCCCTCCAGATGCGCTGCTTCTGCCGCACCTGCCGCGACGAGTTCCGGCGGCGGCACGGGCCGGGCATGCCCGACGGGCTGGCCGACTGCCCGCAGGAGCTGCGCGAGGCATACCTGGATTTTCCGGCCGATGGAGCGGCCGGATACGTCGAGGCGTTCGCGCGCGGCTTGGCGCGGACCAACCCGGCGGCAATCCTTTACATGAACGACCTGGGCGCCGGTCACGAGGCCCAGGTGATGGCGCGGACGGCCGGCGTGACCCACCTGGTCGGGGCGGAGGGCGGTTTCATCGGCTACGGCCCCCTGGACGACCGCTTTCCGTTCCGGGTGGGCCTGGCCGGGCGGGTTCTGGCGGCCCGGTCCCGCGGGCGGGGCCGGGTGGTGTTCTGCGACGGCGGGTACAAGGGCTACGACTATTACGTCCACCCGCGAGGGGAAATCGCCCGCATGTTCGCCGGCTGCCTGTCGGCCGCGGCCACCCCGTGGTTCCTGGTCCTGCCGAGGTCGCTCAAGACCGAGGGGATGCAGACCGCTCTGCGCTTCAACCGCCTGATCGCCCGCCGCCGGGCGGCCCTCCGCGGGAGCCGGTCGCTGGCCGCCACGGCCATTCTGCACAGTCCGGTGAACATCCGCGCCGCCCAGGCGGCCGACGCCGTCGCCCGCGATGACGTGGGCAAGCGCGACACCGCCGCCCGGACGGTTCGCCCCGCCCATTGGAACGAGTTCCAGGGGGCGTACGCCGCCCTGGCCCGTTCCGGACATCCATTCGAGGTGATCGAGGAAGCCAACCTCCTCGAAGGCGACCTGCCCGAACAGCTGAGGCTGATCGTACTTCCGGGTGTTTCGGCCATGAGTGACGCGGTGGCCGGGCGGGTGCGTGAATTCGTGCGGGGCGGCGGGCGGGTCCTTGCCACGGCGGACACGTCGCTGCTGGATGAGTCCGGCCGGCCGCGGGAGGACTTCGCCTTGGCGGACGTCTTCGGCGCCAGCCTGGCGGGGGCGATGCTCGGGCCGACGAGCATCGACTACTGGACCGTCGCCGCCGGCGACGCCTGCCCGATTCGCACGCGCCAACGGTGGCTGGCCTGCCCGTCCTGGTGGTGGCACCTCCGCCCGACCTCCGCCGCCAGGCCGCTGCTGCACTATGCCGAGAAGATGCCGCGGCGCTACGCCGGTCCGCCGCCGGCCTCGGAGCACCCCGCCGCGATCATCCACCGCTTCGGTCGCGGGCGGGCCATCCTGATCGCCTCCACTGTCGGCGAGCACTATCTCAGCCACGGCCTGCCCGAGCACCGCGAGCTGCTGGCGGCGGCGGCCGCGAAGCTCGCCCCGCCCCCGGTGCGGATCGCCGGCGCCGGCGAGTTCGTCGAGGCGGCCCTGCGCCAAGGCCGTGAGGGGACCGTCGTGCTGCACCTGACCAACCTGGCGACCGGGCGGCGGCCGTCGACCGGTGCCATCCCCCTGGGTCCGCTCCAGGTGCGGCTGCGCCTGCCGCGCGGCATGTCTCCGCGGCGAGTCGAAACGTGCTGGAGCCCCGCCCGGCTGCGTTTTGCCTTCGCCCGCGGATGGATCCGTTTTCGCCTGTCGCTGCCGAAGGAGTATGAGATGGTGATCGTCACACCGGCCTGACGCCTGCCGGGACCAACTTACCTCGGATGCCCCGACAGCGCTGTGCGGTTCCGACCCCTGTGCACTGGGCGTTGCAGGACTCGAACCTGCGACTTCTTCCTTGTAAGGGAAGCGCTCTAGCCAACTGAGCTAAACGCCCTCTTCGCCGCTATCGTTTAGCCGCGGCCGGCACGGCCGCGTCCGGGCGAATCCGTCTGCACGGATCAGTATACCGCTCGTTCGAGACTCTGCCAACCGACCCGGGGGTGGCCTCAGCGGTAGATGATCTCGAGGATATCATCGCCGCGGAAGCGGACGGTCTGGCTGTCGACGCGCTCGGCGCCGGGGGCGTCGGCGGCGCGGTCGGCGACGTCGGTGTGGAAGAATCGCTTCTCCAGCACGTAGGGCCCCGGCCAGCTCAGCGGGGCGATGGGCTGCTGGCGGTGTCTGCGGACGGCTTCGAGAACGCCCTCGCGGATCCGCCGGCGGGCCTCGACGGCGGACAGGCTGATGGCACAGTTGCGGCCGAGGCCGCGCTTGACGGCGACGGTGGTAATCCCGTTGATCAGCGCCTCCGCCTCCCGGCAGGCGGCCTCGTCCCCGGACAGGAAGACCACCGGCCTGCCCAGCGCCCCCTGCTGCAGCGCGAACTGGGCTATCTCGCCGATGGCCCGGCCGTTGAGCCGGATCGAATCGATCGCCCGACTGGACTGGGTGTGGTTCATGTCGCCGTCGACCGCCCCGGCCATGGCGTGCTGGCCGATGACCATGCAGACGTCGCAGCCCGCGGCCGCCTCGACGATCCTGCTGCGGGGCGCCATCGGCCGGCCGTGAAGGAGCCGGGCGGCGGGGTGGAGCTCCTCAAAGACCACCGCGCCGGGCCCATGCGAGTCGACCACGAGCACGTCTTGAGCCCCTGATTCCACCAGGCCGTCCACGGCCGCGTTGATCTCAGCCGTCAGCAGGCTGCACGCCCGCCGGTTCTCCGGTCCGGTCGAGTACGTCTGCGGCTCGAACGAGACCACCCCGGCGACCCCCTCCAGATCGGTCATCATCAGGACGTTCATTTCCGGTCCCTCTTGCTCACCCGGCTCACCCGCCGCCGGGGATCGGCCTGGATGCTTTCTAGAGGAGGCGGCCCCGGACTGCAAGGTGCTCGGCGGGCGAAATAAGGCCGGGTGATTCACAGTGCCCGGCGCCGGGGCCGGCGCGGCGGGGTGCCGCCTCGCGCCGCTGGCTGCGGCCAGGAACGGTAAGTGTTTGTATGAGTTTGCCTTGGGTGGGTTTTCTGCTCAGGGGGCGGGCGGTTCGGTCCGATGCTGTACGTGAAGGTCTACAATGAGGATGACAGCACGGATTTGGAGCGGGGAGGGAAGAGTCGTACAATGGGTTTGCGACAGAGATTCCGATTCCGCCTGGCACGGCCCGCGGTTCGCCGTTCGGGCCGGCCCTACCGCCGTCGACGGCATCTGTTCGGAGGCGAGATCGGCAAAGACCTCCGGGTCTTGATCCAGGACCTGGAGGATGTGGAGACGGACGTGGATCTGGGCAAAGGGCCAAGGCCATGAAACGATCTGCGGTCATAACGGCGGCTCTGCTGGTTGCCGCGGCGTCGGCCGGCGGTCAGGTGACCCGGCTGGAAGGCGGCAGGATGCTCGACGCCAACTACGGCATCGGCACGGGCGGGTACAACAGCGTCCGCCAGGCGGATGGGCTCGTCGACGGCAACCTGATCGTCAACCGGCAGGTGACGGGCCTGGGCTTCCGGGGCGGGGTGCCCTATACCGCTCCCAACGAACTGAGCCTGGAGCTGCCCTCGGCCGGGATCGACTCGTTCCTGCGGCGGTCGACGGGCGTCAGCGACATCGTCGCCGGGGTGCCCAGCTACGGCCTGGGGGCCTACCTGTCGCCGACGCGCACGGTGCTGGGTCCGTCGGCTATCGCGGCGGGCTACACCCTTCCGGGCTCGTCGGTCCCCCGTTCGGCCTACCTTCCGCCGGACCGTGCCCGCCAGTTGATCAACGCCGCGGTGGAGCCGTACGCGCCGATACTGGCCGATGTCAGCGAGCATCGCCGGATCAACGCGGCGCTGGACCCTGACGCTAACGCCGCCTCGACGGCGGGCCTGACCGGGCTGCGCCCGCAGGAGCTCGACTCGGGCGAGGCCTTCCGCCCGACCGCCAGCACGCTGTTCGGCGTGCTCAGCGGCAAAAAAGAGCGGGAGCTAGCCGATGAGCTCGCCCGGGCGGACGAGGCGCTGTCCGATCCCGCGCGGGCCGCCGAGGCCCGGGCCCGGGTGCAGGCGCGGATCGAAGGCCGGCCGGCCGAGGCCGACCCGCTGACCGGCAAGGAACCATCCCAGCCTCCCGCCGAGCTTGAGGCCCCTCCCCAAGGCCCTGCCGCCGGCGGGGCGGCGCCGGGCGAGGACGTCTTCCTCGACGTCCTGACGCTGCTCAACCAGATCCGCCAGGGGCAGCCCGAGGCGGCCGAAGACAAGCCCGCCCGGCCCGAGAAGGCCCCCATGCCCCAGGACAGTTCCGAGGAGGGCGAGAAGGAGTACCAGAACCTGTTGAGCCGGCGATCGGTCGAGCGGATGCGCGACAAGGTGCAGATCCATTCGCTTACCGGGCGGGGCAAGGACCAGTTGAACCTCCACATGGCCCAGGGCGAGAAGTCCCTGAAGGCGGGCAAATACTACGACGCCGCCGACA